>CAZTRW010000032.1:0-26174 GCA_964616725.1 uncultured bacterium | reverse complement strand
CTTGTGACTCGTGCCTTTTGCCTTTTGCCTTTTGCCTTTTGCCTAGCGCAAAGCGCTATATTGCTCTAGTTGCTCATTTTTTGGCTTAAACCTAATTGAATCAACTGGCGAATTTCTTTGATTTTGAAGCTCTCGGCTAATTGTTGGAGTTTGAGTAAGAATCGGCTATAGGGGACTGGGAGGTGTTGGAGGGCGATCGCCTCTTTTTTGATACTATGAATGTTCCCTCTTAACGCTAAATCTAGGAATTTTTCTAAAATCTCGGTTTCAGGAAACACCATCGGTTGATCCTCACAGCCATTACTACCAGAGGAGCTACTCAGATGGCTGGCAAAATGCGGATACTCTTGATTGACTTCTAAACAATCATAAACCCAGTCCAATTGGAGATATTTTTCCAGATAGGCAAACAGGAGATCAATTTGCACCGGTTTGGGTAAAAACGCATCTGCTCCCGCCTGAAGACTGTCTTCTTGATCTCTGGCAAAGACTTTCGCAGAAGAGACGATAATTGGGGTTTTCTCCAATGCTGGAGTCTGGCGAATTTTTTGAATCATCTCTAAACCATCCATCACGGGCATCATAATATTGGTGATGATTAAATGGGGTTGAGATTTGATCGCTTGTGCTAATCCTTCTTCACCGTGATTGGCTTGGATACAGGTCAATCCCACTGATGTCAATAAGCGGGCAATAATTGAGCGATTTTCCCATTTATCATCGACAATCAGAATAGTTTTAGGATTTCCTTTAATTCCAGTGATTTTGTGGGATTTATGTAATGAATCAGGATGGTAGTGCCATTCGGCAGCGACTTCTATGTCTACATCGATCCAGAAGCGACTGCCTTCACCTAAGCTACTTTCTACTTGAATGGTACTTCCCATTAATTCTACAATTCTCTGGCTAATGGTTAAGCCTAAGCCAGTTCCTTCTAATTGTTTTTTGCCTTCTCCTACTTGTTCAAAGGGTTTAAAAATATGTTGTAATTGATCTTGGGTCATGCCAACTCCTGTATCTTCTATCTCAAAATGAATGGGGATGATTTGATGGGAATTGACTATCTTGGGTTGATCTTGAGGGTGAATGGGGGTTTGGACTCGAAATAGGACTTGTCCTTGATCGGTAAATTTGATGGCGTTACTGAGGAGATTAATGAGGATTTGTCGTAAGCGCTTTTCATCGGCATAGATCCCGATGGGAAGGTAGGGATCGGCTTGATATAAAAATTCAATCTCTTTTTGCTGCGATCGCAGACGAAATATTTCTACAATTCCCATCAAAAACGAGGGAAAATGAAAATAGGTTTTCTGTAATTCTAGCTTCCTAGCTTCAATTTTAGATAAATCTAAGATATCATTAATCAGGGTGAGTAAATGAGACCCACATTGATGAATAATATTAATGCCATCTCGATGGGAAGAGATTAATTTTTCTGAGCGTTGAAGAATTTGAGCATATCCTAAAATTCCATTTAAGGGAGTGCGTAATTCATGGCTCATATTGGCGAGAAACTCGCTTTTCGCCTGATTAGCGCTATCAGCAGCGAGTCTAGCACGTTCCAGTTCTATGGTGCGATCGCGAACTTTGATTTCTAGGGTTTGGGAATATTCTTGTAACTGCTTATTGGCTTGGCATAACTGATATTGGTAGCGATGATTAACTCCGAGAATAGCGGAAATGGTCAAAGCAGTCAAAGGGGCGATCGCTGGAATCCACCATCCGATCAAAAACGCGCCGTAACTCACCCCTAAAATTAACCCTCCACCCACGATCACGGCTAAGATTGTTAATCCTGGAAAAGTTTGGGTTTTCGATAATCGAATTTGAGGTAAACTCCAACTCAATAATACCCCCATACTAGACCAAATCAATACCCAAACTCCTTTGACGAACCAAGAGGAGACTCGCAGCAAGGGACGATCATCAAGAGCCGCACTGAGCATTTGACTGGCAATGTTTGCATGAATCAAAACCCCTGCTAGGGGTTCAGAGGTTTTGCGATTACGACTGCTGTAAGGTGTATGGAAAAAATCATTAGTGCTTTCTGCAATTGAACCCATTAAAATCAGGCGATCGCGGATTAATTCTGGATCAAACTTACCCGCCAGCAAATCACTCACTGAAATTACATTAAATTGCTCTTGATTCCCTCGATAATTCAGCAGAATTTGATACCCTCCTAAATCAGCTTTAGCATAAACAGCATTATCAGGAGTCAAAGGATGAAACACGGCTTTCCCCAACTGATAGATTTTGCGTTTTGAGTCAATCGCCTGTAAACTGACTCCCTGATCTTGCAAATATCTTAAGCTAGTTTCCACCCCCAAAGTAGCCGTTAATTTTCCTTCCTCATCTGCTGACACAATCAAAGCGCGACGTACCTTAGAATCAGCATCTAACACTAAATCTGCTAAGGCAACTTGTTTTTTTTCTTCCAGAATCAAAGGAGGGCCAACCCGTTGACCTGCGGATTTTTTAATCCCAATCAAATTCGGGGTTTCCCTCATCACTCTAAGCCAATCCTCCGTACCTGGATCTACCGGAAGATCGCGGTACAAATCAAGACCAATGATGCGCGGTGAATGTTGATTGAGGGTATTAATGGTTTGTGCTAAAAGAGCATCGGGGAGAGGCCAGGTTCCCATCTGATTAATATCTTCATCATTAATCACAATGACAGTAATGCGTTGATCTTTAGCTTCTACAGGACGAAGGCGAAAAAACTGATCTAAGGTTGCCCATTCTATCAGTTGAAATGCTCCTGCCATTCCTGCTACCATCACCGCGATCGCCACGGTAGGAGTGAGGGTGAGAAAAGGCTGCCATTGCTGAAAGTGTTTCTGGAGAGAATGCCACATATAAATAGGATTAATGACTGGATTGAGAAAGAAGGGGTTGAGTGGCGATCGCCTCTAGTCCAACTGAGGATAATAACTCTCTCCAATTTTCAATTAAAGTCGTATTATTAGGCTGTTTTTGTTGTAATTGTACCAAAGAAGAAACCGCATCATACCAAACTTTCTCCTTCGCCAATTGTGCTACCTGGTCTAGAGAAAGTTCGGTAGAAATAGTCTGCCCATTACTGTGAGGTATGCGACGAATCCATCCCCCATAATCGGGACTATCCGGCTGAAGCATTTCGCCACAAATAACAGTAATTCGCCACTGATAATTGATATTTTCCTGAAGGGGAGGTGCTGTTTTCGGGAGTTGCAAGCCAACAATCCCACCGGTTTCTGGCACAGCGATCACTTCCTGATAATGATGTTCTCCCGTTTCCGTTTGCACACTAAAAAAGACTTGTTTGGTTTGAATTTTGGGCAGATAAACATACATCGTAGGATGTTCAGCCAGCGTAAATCCCAGTTGAGTCTGGGGAAGCAGAGGTTTGACGGTTTCAGCACTCGGCAAACAGTGTTCGGGAATGCGAGAAGCTCCGCCCCCAGTAGATTCAGGGGCTGGATCTCCTGGGGGTTCAAAGGTAATGGCTTGGACAGCAGGAGCAAAGGCACTGAACACTAATCCAGCGCTCAGAAGATAATTAAGGTAGGTTTTCATGGTGGATTGGTGAGTAGGGGATGACTCTATTTTGATCCTTTTTTCGGGAAAATTCCAACAAGTTTTAGTGAAGAATGACTGTTTTGCTTAAAGTAGGGATGAAAAATTCTTTGCTCAGTTCTATAACCAGTTGCCAACTAGGACAAAAGGGGCCCAGTAAATGGGATGATGGTATTTACTGTGAAGTAGGCTGAGTTGGGCTTGTTGGAGTGCTTTGGCTTTGGTGATTTTGGGGCGGCTGAGTTGCTGGTAAAATTCGACCATAAATTGGGCGGTGGATTCGTCGCGAACTGCCCAGAGGGTGGCTAGGGTGCTTCTGGCTCCTGAGCGTAAGGCGACTCCGGCTAATCCCAGGATAGCGCGTTCATCGCCTTGGGCGGTTTGACAGGCACTGAGGACAAGGAGTTCGATGGGTTGGTTAGAGGGGAGGGTGAGCGATGCGCCTGGGGAGTTGCTGCGCGATCGCAACAGTTGATCTAAGTCTCGCACATTAATGCGTCCATCCCAAGTGAGGATAAATGTCTCGTCGGCGTTACTGCTAAATTGGCCATGGGTGGCTAGATGCAAAATGGGAAAGGGCGTTTCCTCAATGGCTTTTTGTAGCTCTGGGCTGGTAAAGTCTTGATCGAGTAATACCCGAGTAGTAATTTCATTGGCGATTTGCTGGACTTCTGTGGCTACGCCAGGGAGGGGGCGAAAGCCTTGCCGAGGTTGACTTAAGCCTGCGGTGAGGGCTTGTAATTTTTGGGGGGTGAGGGGGCGAGAGGGAACCAGTCGTAAGCTGTTGGTGGTGGCGATCGCATATTCTTCAATCAGGTATTGTTGGCCATTAAAAAGAGCAGCCATGGGCACATTTTGGAGCCGACTATCGAGGACAAATACCAAGGTTTTAATGTGATGGCGCTTCAGCGCTGCTTCGGCTGGTTGAATTAACCACTGGTAGGCTTGTTGATATAGGGTGAATCGTTCCTGATTGGAGTAGGCAGGATGGAGGGATTGGCGCATTTTTTGGAGATGCTGTTCCAAATCTTTTTGGGCGATCGCGGTAGAATAGCGTTCTAACGGTTGTTTCGGTAGGGTCAGAATTACCTCTAAACGATCTGGTAAAATAATCGGATAAATCACCGCTGCCTCTGGATCAATTTGATCGATCGTGCGCGGTTCATTCACCCGACACCCTTCCCGGAAAAAATAATCTAACTCCATCAATTGCAAAGATTCCAAGATCTTACTGGCTTCTTCTAACCGTTTCTGAGTCACTATCTGATCCTTACTTTCCCCCTCCGGTTGGAGCAGCAGAGCAATTAACTCTCGATAGACTGGATCAATCTCAGCCGTGAAAGAAAACTGACTTTCTGGATTCATTGCCACCAAATCCCCTTTCAAAGATTCTAAGGACTCAAAGGCAGAGCGATAAGCCGAGAGAGCCTCTTTTGCTTGCCCTTGTTGTACCAGCAGTTGCCCCTGTTGCCACGTCGCGCGAATGGCAATATCTTCCGCTGTCATCGTCTGGGCAAGAAACAGGGCTTCTTGAGTAAGTTTGAGAGCGATATCGAGTTGTTGGGTTTGAGCGTAGAGTTTGCCTAATTGTAATGTGGCTAAGGCTTCGGCGCGCAAATTGGACAGATGGTGAGCCTGCTGTTTCGCTTCAGTAGCCCACTGAGCCGCCATCTGCATCAGCGCTTGATGGGGTTGAGCGCGATCCAGTTGGGCGAGACTTTCTGTAAAGTTAATGATGGCATTAATTGTACTTTGACTGGGGGGCAGTTGGGCCAGATGGGCTGGAATTGAGGTAATTAGAGCTAGGGCGAGAGAAAATTGCTCTGTTTCAATATGTAGACGCAGTTGATTTAGTTCTGCTTTGACTTGGAGGGGGAGATTATCTGTTGTTGCGGCTTGTTGATAATAGTGGAGGGCTAACTCGGCAGCTTTTCTGTCTCGCTCCAGGTTACCTAATGCCAATCGGCTCTGGGTAATTTCTAGGGAATTGGCGAGAGATTCGGCTAGGGTAAGGCTGTCTTCTAAGCGGGTTTGGGCAGAGGGGAAATCACCCTGGTGATGAAGGGTTACGCCTAAACTTCTGAGGATTTGGATTTGTAGAAGAGTGGGAGGTTGGGGAGTAGGAGGTAGGAGGGAAGTGAGGAGGGCTTGCGATCGCCGATACAATCCCATATTTTGTAAGGCCTGGGCTTGATTGAGCATACTACCGATTCTACCTTCTTGATCTCCTCCACGACTATAGGCGATCGCTGCCTGCTCCCAAGCCCCTAACGCTGCTTCCAGTTGTCCCCGTCCCAGATACAATTGGCCTTGAGTATTCAAAATTGCCCCCAAAATCCTGGCAGGACTCTCTTCTGGTAGCAACGCCAGACTTTTCTGGAGCGTTTTTTCTGCCTTTTCCCAATCCCCCACCGCCTGATATGCCAGGGAAAGATAACTCCAAATCATGGCTTGATCTATAGGATTTGGCTCTGAGTCTAGTGCCTGTTGCCAAGTTTGAATCGCTTCTTGGTACTGTTGTTGTTGATACAAGCGACGGCCTTGATTGATCGGATCAGGCGTTGGGTTGGTAATCTCGGTAGAGGAGAAGGGCGTTATCCCTTGAGCCGGTACGCTCACGAGCAGAGCGGTTAGGCAAGTAATCACGAGCCATCGCCTCCAATGGGGATAGCTATATCGTCTTTTTCTGATTGTTTTTTCCGAGTTCGAGCTATTCTGGCTCTTTTGAGAAACAGCCATTATTCTACCTCATCGCCGTTGCGGCGATCGCCGCAACGCTGTCTGCTATCGTTTTACCGCACTTTGGAGATAAACGGCTTCTACTATTTTCGCTAATCGTTTCATTCCTGTAGCAATTTCTACATCTGTGGCCGTTAAGCTGATGCGAATACATTGGTGTTTATGGGCCCAATCGGTTTGTAATCCAGGGAAAAAGGTACTGCCGGGAACCACAATTAGACCTACTTGTTTGAGTTGCTGGTAGAGTTCCCAGTCTGTTGTCGGCAGATCCCGTAACCATAACCACGCAAAAATTGCTCCTTCTCCTTTATGTAAAAACCAGGGTAAGTCTTGGGGCATCGCTTGAGTGAGACTGGTTTCTAATGTAGCAAATTTTCCTTGATAGTGGGGACGAATTACGGTTTCTGAGAGGTGGGCCAATTCACCGGAGCGAATGGCTCTGGCAGCGATCGCCTGACCATACCGAGAAGAATGGATACACAAATTAGTCTGAAATGCTTCTAAGACGCTAATCAGGCGATCATCTCCTATGGCTACCCCAATCCGCTCTCCGGGTAATCCTGCCTTCGACAAGCTCATGCAGTGAATTAAGTTACCGCCAAACTGGGGAGTCATCTCCGTAAAATTCAGGGCGGGGAAGGGGGGACCATAGGCAGAATCAATCAGGACAGGCACATTGTATTCAGCGGCTAAAGCATCGATTTTTTGCACTTCTGTATTGGTGATCACATTCCCGGTGGGATTACAGGGACGGGAAAAAATTAAACATCCTGTTTCTTCAGTAATGCGGAGTTGACTGAAATCTGGTCGATATTTAAACTGATGATTTTCTTCATCAATATCTAACCTGGGTTGATAGGCTTTGAGGGCTTCTGGAGTTAAGCACACTCCGCCATAGCCGGTATATTCAGGACTTAAGGGTAAAACGACTTCTTTCAGGTTGCCTTCAGGGGTATAGCCGCCAAAGGCATTGGCTCCGTAGAAATAGATCGATTGTGAGCCTGGGGTAATGAGAATATTGCGATCGCTCAAGCTTAAACCATACCGACGATTAAAATCTTCTACCACTGCCTCAATCAACGGCTGATACCCTTGGGAAGATCCATAGCGACAGACTACTTCTCCATACTCAGCACTAGAGAGCAACTGCGCTGTACACTCGCGCCATAGCTGCTCCACCGGAGGTAAAATCACTGGATTGCCCGCACTCAAATTAATAAACTGCTGCCCTCCTCCGGCACGCAACGTTTCGATGATATCCTTCATAATTGCTCGCACACCACTCAAGCGAGACATCTGATTACCAAATTGAGTTAGGGCAGGTTCCATAAGCTAATCGTTAAATCTTTCAACAGTGATATAGTGCTATTCTACCGATTCGAGAATAGACATTAGGATCTAAGATGACATGATTTTTCGCCAATGGAATCCCTTGTAAAGAAAACATAATGATTGCATTGGGGATAGGGATTGAGGATGAGGATTAGACTGGCGATAAAAATCTTTCTACTCGCTGCCAAACCACCTCCAGAAGTTGGGGATTGTCCCCATCAAACCATTCAATCGCAGGATAGGCGCGAAACCAGGTTCGCTGGCGTTTCGCGAATTGCCGGGTATGGAGAATGATTAATTCTTCAGCCCTGGTTAAGGAGATTTCGCCTGCCAGATAGGATTTGATTTCTCGATAACCCAAGGTGTTGAGTAAAGGCAGTTCTGAACCATACTTTTGACAGAGAGAAGCAACTTCGGCAACCAATCCATCTGCCAGCATTTGGGCAGTGCGTTGAGCAATGCGATGATGGAGAGATGCCGGGGAAAAAGAGTCTAACCCAATCTGTAAAATAGGATAGTTGGGGGGAGATTCTCCCTGTTGTTGGGAAATGGGAGTTCCTGTGACATAGTAGACTTCTAAGGCGCGCAGGGTACGGAGTTGATCGTGAGGATGGATTTTTGCGGCAGCCCTGGGATCGATTTGTTGTAGCATGGCGTAACATTGGGTTTGGGTCAGGCTGGCTAATTGCGATCGCAACTCTGGCACGGGCGCAACCCTTGGTATCTTCATTCCCGCAATAATTGCCCGAATATACAACCCTGTCCCTCCTACCAACAGGGGCACTTTTCCCTGGTGCTGAAACTGCTCAATCAGATATTGTGCTTCCTGCTGATAGTCCGCTACTGTAAAGGACTGTTGAAGATCGCAGCAACTGATGAGATAATGGGGAACCTGCTGCAGTTCTGCCAGGGAAGGTTTCGCCGTACCAATATCCAATTCTCGGTACACTTGTCGTGAGTCGGCTCCCAAAATAATCGTATCTAATCGTTGGGCTAAGGCGATCGCCAATCCTGACTTTCCCGTCGCCGTCGGCCCACCCATCACAATCAAAGCTGGTTTCATCGGGTGCATCCCCCCAGGAAATTTCCCATAAACGTCCCTTAGTGCTGTCTCCAACCCTTTTGTGCTAGAATTTTGGAGTCTTTTTTCATTTACCAGCTTATCGGGTTGTCTATCGCCCGTACACCAGGAGAAAGCTTTCTATGACCAACAGTTACAGCGCCGAGCAGATTCAAGTCCTCGAAGGCCTAGAACCCGTTCGCAAGCGACCCGGAATGTATATTGGGACAACCGGCCCTAGAGGACTCCATCATTTAGTGTATGAGGTTGTAGACAACTCCATTGATGAAGCCCTCGCCGGTTATTGTACCCATATAGAAGTCGATCTCAACCCAGACGGTTCCGTTACCGTCACTGACGATGGACGCGGTATTCCCATAGACATCCATCCTCGCACCGGCAAATCTGCCTTAGAAACCGTGATGACGGTACTCCACGCCGGTGGGAAATTTGGCGGTGGTGGCTATAAAGTCTCTGGAGGTCTCCACGGGGTAGGTATTTCCGTCGTTAATGCCCTATCAGAATGGGTTGAAGTCACCGTTTACCGAGAAAAAAGCCGGTATACCCAACGCTACGAACGGGGTGTGCCGGTGACTGAGTTAATCCAAACTCCAGAAAAGCAAGCAAGTACGGGAACCTCCGTGAGATTTAGACCGGATGAGCAAATTTTTACCACAGGTATTGAGTTTGAGTACGATACCCTCTCCCGGCGGTTGCGGGAGTTAGCTTATCTCAATGCGGGAGTGAAGATTACTTTTTCTGATCATCGTCTGGTAGAGCCTCAGATTGAAACCTATAAGTATGATGGTGGCATTCAGGAGTATGTGAGCTATATTAATCGGGAAAAAACGCCTCTCCATGAAGAAATTATCTACATGAATGGTCAGAAAAATGAGGTGCAAGTCGAGGTGGCGCTGCAATGGTGTGTGGATGCTTATACGGATAATTTGTTGGGGTTTGCTAATAATATCCGCACGATTGATGGGGGAACCCATTTGGAAGGACTGAAGGCGGTGTTGACGCGGACTTTGAATGCGATCGCCCGCAAACGGAATAAACTCAAAGATAATGAGGCTAATCTCGCGGGGGAAAACATCCGCGAAGGCTTAACCGGCGTAATTTCTGTGAAAGTGCCCGATCCGGAATTTGAAGGCCAAACTAAAACTAAACTGGGTAATACGGAAGTACGCGGCATCGTTGATTCCCTGGTGGGAGAATATCTGACGGAATTTCTGGAATTTCGTCCGGCGGTCGGGGATGCTATTCTCGAAAAAGCTATTCAAGCCTTTAATGCGGCTGAGGCGGCTCGGCGCGCACGGGAGTTGGTACGCCGCAAGTCTGTTTTAGAAAGTTCTACTTTACCCGGAAAACTGGCTGACTGTAGCTCTAGAGATCCTTCTGAATCAGAGATTTTCTTGGTAGAGGGAGATAGCGCGGGGGGTTCGGCTAAACAAGGGCGCGATCGCCGCTTTCAAGCCATTCTCCCCCTTCGCGGTAAAATCCTCAACATCGAAAAAACTGACGATGCCAAAATCTACAAAAACAACGAAATTCAATCCCTCATTACGGCCCTAGGATTAGGTATCAAAGGCGAAGAATTTGACCCCTCTCAACTACGCTACCATCGGGTTGTGATTATGACCGACGCGGACGTTGACGGTGCCCACATTCGTACTCTCTTACTCACCTTCTTTTATCGCTATCAAAGAGAATTAGTCGCTCAAGGCTATATCTACATCGCCTGTCCTCCCCTGTACAAATTAGAGCGGGGAAAAAACCATTACTACTGCTACAACGAGCGTGAGTTACAAGATCAAATTCGCCAATTTCCGGAAAATGCCAACTACACTATCCAACGGTTCAAAGGCTTAGGAGAAATGATGCCGACTCAACTTTGGGAAACCACCATGAACCCGGAAACTCGGATGATGAAACGGGTGGAAATTGAAGATGCTGCGGAAGCCGATCGCATTTTTACGGTTTTAATGGGGGATAGGGTAGCTCCCCGTCGCGAGTTTATCGAAACCTACGGGCCAAAACTTAACCTGGCTGATCTCGATATTTAAAAGTCTCAGCAGGGGAAATGGGCTGGGTTTCCGCTTCGCGGTTCTAAATATCACCTTGATTGGTAATTTTCCTAATTCTTGGAGAACCCGCCCTACCCCTATTTTGTTCAAGGAGTAGATGTGTTTTTTCCGGCGATCGCGCCGCGACTCCTCAGGCGTATCGCTCTTGACGTTTTTTCCGTTCTGCTGCCAAAATATCCTGCATCACCGCCTGAGCCTGCTTGATTTTCTCTAGATTAGAACGATACAGTTCCGTATCCTTTTGGAGCTTATCAAACGATAAGCCCAATCCTTGGGCGATGATTTCTAAAGTCTGATTGCGGCTTTTTTCCTCTTGCATCCGTTCGGGATCGGCTTGAGTGACTAAAGTGTACAATCCGATCGCCAACAGACGACTATATTTAAATTTCGGATTAGAAGCGATCGCCTTGAGCGTTTGCCGTAACTGATCTGCACCCTCTCCTTGATCGGGATACCCCAACAGAGCCACCAACGCCTCTCCAGAGTAGTCCTGAACCTGACTTTGTACTCCTAGGGCATCCTGGCGATAGCGATCGGGATCGCTGTTCATCGCCTGACACAACGCGGTAAAAATCGATCCCTTATCCCCTTCCGGGAGATATCCTTCCATAAACTGGTCAAAGGACGATACAACCCCCAAAGCATAAATTGGGTCATACTGAAAGTCCACATTGACCGACAGTAAATGCATCTCTACCATCAACTCTTCTACTACACGACGATAGATAGAATTAATGGGGCGAGTGTGATGAGAGTAAAACGCTCGCTTAGTATCTGAGACAGTGCGGACAGTATTCACGGCTACAATGATCGCAATGGAGTGATCCCATTTTCACCTCTTCAGGTCACTTTGCCAAGACTTTAGTCCTCCGTCTTTGCGGTTGGCGATACTCTTACCCAGTCGCTTTTCCTGGGGGAGATATAATGCGATCGCCAAAGCTATACCGTCAAAAGGAGCTTAAGACGGTGAGTGCCTCCCCAAGTGAGAAAGGCCGCCGTCTCCTCTCCCCTAAACTGAAGATCAAGGCTTGAACCAGCTTATCCAGCCATTCTAGGGACTCCTTCTAGCGCATCATCTTCCGTTTCAAAAATCTCAAACACAGAATCCATCATAGTCACCTCAAAAACCAACTTGGCTTCTGGGTGAACATTACAGATCCGAAAACTGCCTTTGACCTTCTCAGCATCTCGCATCCCAGCAACCAGAGACGTTAGACCTGAGCTATCGATAAAATTCACCTGACCCAGATTAACCACCACGTGCTTACTCAGCTTAGAAATGCACTCTTGTAGCTTCAAACGAAATTGCCAAGCTGTGGTGATATCTAAACGTCCTGTTGGCGTTAAAACAATGACTGTTGTGCCATCTTGGGTTTCGTGTGTTCTTTGCTCCATTTGGATCGTCTACCTTCTCTATAGGAATTGTGGACTTCTGGGTTGATTGTAGAATCTCGGATCGACTTGGAACAAGTCTTAGACCCATAATAAATCAGACCTCCCCCATTGAGCCTGATCCCTTGAGAAAAAACAAGACTGTCACTGCAACAATTCTTAATTCACTCTCCGCATCACCAGCATCCAATGTTAACCTAGCCTGAATAACCTAGTTACTGATGGGAGTCGAGTCTCGTCTGGCTTGATCCTCCTGCATCTCAAATGTCACGGATCATCCCTTTGATTGAAAGTGAGTATTGAATAGACAATGGCAAATTTTTTGTCTAAGCTATTGGGTCGCAAAAGTCGTAAAGTTCGCTGTACCCTCGCCAAAACCTATCGTGTGATCAGTTCGGCTTCGGTTGACGAGCTATGGCAAACTGTCGTCGATCTGGCGGATGTGTCTTGGCATCCTTTATGGGCTAGAACCAACGTGCCCAGAGGTTTGGCTCCTAAACCGGGATTGATTTTTCGGGCGGTGACTCGGTTAAGTCCGATTCCGATTCAAATTTTTGTGGAGCGAGTCCACCCCAGAGAGTTACTGAGTGTGAGAATTCTGGCAATGCCAGGAATTGAAGAACGGATGGTTTACCAGGTGGAATCCACGGTTTGGGGGACTCGTATCTCCTATTCGGTGACGTTGCGCGGGTGGCTCTCTCCGGTGGTGTGGTCTTTGATTCGTCCCTATGCGGCAAAAGTGGCGGCTGCTTTGGCGAAAGCGGCGGAACAGGCAGCGGCGGGCGATCGCCCGGCTCCGAAGAACTCGGTGGATTTTGGATTTTGAGGCGATCGCCCAAAAACCGGGTGAGAACTCCCCATCGGCGTTAAGATTTGATAAGTATCTCTAACAACGGTTACCCAGTTGTTGGAGTCAACTTTAATCACAAAGGCCCATGAATCTTACCCTTGATCCCCAATCCATTTTAGAAGTGCTGCGACCGGTGGAAGATCCAGAGTTGCGGCAGAGTTTGGTTGAACTGAATATGATTCGCCAGGTGGAGATTGACTCCCAGGGGAATGTGAGCTTTACCCTAGTGCTAACCACTCCGGCTTGTCCCCTGCGAGAGTTGATTGTGGAAGACTGTACCAAAGCGGTGAAACAACTGCCTGGTGTGCGATCGGTGGATGTGCACGTGACAGCAGAAACCCCTCAGTTCAAAAATACCTTACCCGATCGCCAAGGCATTCCCGGCGTAAAAAATATTGTAGCTATTTCCAGTGGCAAAGGCGGTGTGGGCAAAAGCACTGTGGCGGTGAATGTGGCGGTGGCACTGGCTCAACTGGGTGCACGAGTGGGGTTGATCGATGCGGATATTTATGGGCCCAATGTGCCGACGATGTTGGGATTGGCTGCGGCTCAGGTGCGGGTACGAGCGAGCGATCGCGGCGACCTCCTTGAACCTGCTTTTAATCATGGCGTAAAAATGGTCTCCATGGGGTTTTTAATCGAAAAAGACCAACCGGTAGTTTGGCGCGGTCCCATGCTCAATGGCGTGATTCGCCAATTTCTCTATCAGGTAGAATGGGGCGAACTGGATTATCTGATTGTGGATATGCCCCCAGGCACCGGAGATGCTCAGTTAACTCTTACCCAAGCGGTTCCCCTGGTGGGAGCAGTAATAGTGACTACTCCCCAAACCGTTGCCCTCCTCGACTCGCGCAAGGGTTTGAAAATGTTCCAACAAATGGGCGTGCCGGTGTTGGGGATTGTGGAAAATATGAGTTATTTTATTCCCCCGGATTTACCCGATCGCCAGTATGACCTGTTTGGTTCTGGTGGGGGAGAGAAAACCTCTCAGGAATTGGGCATTCCTCTCCTGGGTTGTATTCCTCTAGAAATTGCCTTACGGCAAGGAGGAGATGAAGGACAACCAATTGTGATCAGCAATCCCGAATCTCAGTCAGCCCAAAGTTTGATTAAAGTGGCTCAGGCGATCGCCGCGAAAATCTCTGTCGCTGTACTGTCACGGTAAAGTCTGTAGTAACCTACCCAACGTTCCTCTCTCCAAAAACATCGTTTAAAATGATCCGGCAATCCTCTCTCTAGTCCAGTGAGTGAGAGTAACCCTTACTGATAACCCTAGTGCTTAGTGCTTAATGTCCCATGATGCGTAGATCTCTGTTTCCATCGTCTTCTTGGCCACGAATTCGCTGGCTGTCTGTGATCAATAGCTGGAAAAACTTAGACTGGTTACTCCTGATTCTGGTGGTTGGCTTAACAGGATTTGGGGGCGTGATGATTCGCTCTACCCAACTCAAGTTGGGCTATGTGGACTGGCTCCAACATTGGATTATCGGCGGAATCGGTCTTGGGTTGGCGCTTTTTATTTCCCGTTGGCGCTATGAAATCCTGATTCAGTGGCAATGGATTATTTATGGGATTACCAATCTGTCTTTGATAGCGGTGATTTTTATTGGGACGACGGCGTTAGGGGCACAAAGGTGGATTACGATTGGTGGTTTTAATCTTCAACCCTCTGAATTTGCCAAGTTGGGTTTGATTATTACCCTGGCGGCTCTGTTGCATCAGAAAGATGCTTCCACGCTTTCTAGATTGTTTAAGACGATGGCGATCGCTTGTGTGCCTTGGGGATTAGTCTTTATCCAACCTGACTTAGGAACTTCTTTGGTATTTGGAGCCATCTCCCTAGGAATGCTCTACTGGGCGAATGCTAATCCCGGTTGGCTCGTACTGTTGGCTTCTCCAGTGATCTCTGCCATTGTGTTTCATATCTATCTCCCAGCGGGGTTAGCCTGGGCAGGTTTTTTAGGTTTCCTCGCGTGGAAAACTCTGCCCTGGAGTTGGTTGGGCACTTTAGGAACGGTGGTAATGAGTATTGTTTCTGGGGTATTGGGGGAAGTATTCTGGGGATTGCTCAAGGATTACCAAAAAGATCGACTGATTTTATTTCTGAATCCGGAAAAAGATCCCCTGGGCGGAGGCTACCATTTGATTCAATCTCGCATTGCCATTGGTGCGGGAAAACTGCAAGGGGCCGGGTTACACCACGGTACACAAACCCAGCTTCATTTTATCCCAGAACAACATACGGATTTTATTTTTTCTGCTGTGGGTGAGGAATTAGGATTTATTGGGGCGATGGCTGTGTTAATCGTGTTTTGGCTTATCTGTTTTCGCTTAGTGATGATTGCTCAGAATGCGAAAGATAATTTTGGTTCTCTGTTGGCGATCGGGGTTTTATCAATGATTATGTTTCAGGTGATTGTCAATATTGGGATGACGATTGGATTAGCACCAGTGACGGGAATTCCTCTGCCTTGGGTAAGTTATGGACGATCGGCACTGTTGACCAATTTTTTGGCGATCGGTTTGGTGGAAGCGGTGGCCAATTACCGACATCGATTAAAGTTTTAAGCAATGCACAATGACATCATTTTCCCGATAGGACATGAATGTGCTGTAGTTCCCTTCTGCCCTGCCGATCCACTGGCGGAAACAGGGAGAAGGGATGAGAGCAGAGGGGCAACTAAACCATTTGATAAGGGGTGGTTAATTGCTCTAGTTTGTTAACGAGGAGGCTCAGGAATAGGCCAACATCGGTAACCACTCCGACGGATTCGAGGGAACCGCGATCGCTTAATTTAGTGACTACCGCTGGATTAATATCCACACAAACCATTTTCACTCCAGCAGCGGTCATATTGCCTACCCCGATCGAATGTAACATAGAGGAGAGCATCAACACCATATCGGCTCCTGCCAACAGTTGGGCATAGTGCTGTTGAGCCACAATCAGATCCATTTGGGTATCGGGCAGGGGACCATCATCCCGAATGGAACCGGCGAGAACAAAGGGGACTTGATTTTTAACGCATTCGTACATTACCCCTTGAGTCAATAAGCCGGATGCCACGGCTTGAGCAATGCTACCACAGCGACGAATCTGGTTAATCACTTTGAGGTGATGACGATGTCCTCCTTTGACGGCAACCCCTTGCTTCATGTCTACGCCTAGGGAGGTTCCCATCATTGCCTGTTCCATATCATGAACGGCGATCGCATTGCCACCGAGCAGCGCCTGAACATAGCCTTCGCGAATCAACTGCGCTAAATGCTGACCACCGCCCGTATGAATTACTACTGGTCCAGCGGTTACCACTACCTTACCACCTTGGTCGCGAATATGGCGTAATTCCCAAGCTACCTGCTCTACCATCAGTTCCACACGACGCTCGCTAGACACACCACCACTCATAAAGCTAAACTCTTGAGGGGCGCGCTGATCTCGGTTTTCTACCTTGTGCAGAGTACGAATACCACGAGTACCAACAATTACTTCTTCTCCCAGAGCTAAGTCTCGTAATAACTTACACTGAGCTACCGGCCCTTCCTCTGTATAAGTAATGGCGATCGCCCCATCCATCCGTTGTTTTTGCACCTTCACCCAACGGTCTTGAACTCGTACCTCTGTGGGATAAATGGTACTGACATAGAAATCATCTGGAGCGACTCCCGCTTGCACCACCGGTTCACGCTCAGCATCGCGGTTATCTTCAGAAGCAGGGACTGCTCCCAAATCAATCAACCGAGACATGATATCTTCTAGCACTTCCCGCGATGGAGCAGACACCTTCACATCCGCTTCCGAGGGACTTTGCCGTTGCTCTCCCAAATTAAAGCTAAGAACCTTAAAGCTCCCGCCTCCTTCCACAATCAGATCTAGAGCGCGATTCATCAAGCCCGTATCGAGTAAATGGCCTTTCATATGAATAGTACGACTATCAATTTGAGTAGTCGCTTGTCGTTCTATCCGCAGCGGCTCCGTAATCCGGAGGGTCAGGCATTTTGATGCCCCTCCCGCTTTGAGAAATTCAGTTAAAGGAGTTTCCAGTACCCGGAAACCCACCGCTTCTAAGCGATTTCTTAAGTCCTTACTGGCTTTATTGAGAATTACAATATCGTTAATATTGACCGCATTACAGGCAAAATTTACGGCATCTGCTTCTTTAATAGGAATGCGTTTTTCAGGAGGAACGCGCATTTCAATTAGGCGATTGGAATAGCTATCAAAGGCAGGAGGATAGTACAATAAGTAGCCGCCAGTTAAGGGACAAAAACAGGTATCGAGGTGATAGAAGCGTTCATCCATGAGGCGGAGAGAGAGGACTTCCACATGTAGCCATTCGGCGATCGCCGGATGAGAATCTAACTCCGATCGGAAGCCATAGCCTGCCCATAACCAACGTCCTTCCCGATCAAACAGAGCATCTCCCGCCCCTTCAAACGGCACATCTTTCGGTAATTCATTCACCGTAAAGCCTTGGGCTTCAAACCAAGCCCTAAAATAGGGTTCTTCTCCCTGTCGTTCTGGGTGATAAAATCGGCTCAGAACCACCGTTGTCCCTAAAACCAAACCCGCATTAGCGGTAAAGACCATATCTGGCCATCCTGGTTCTGGTTTCACTAATTCCACAATGGCGTGTTCTTTAATCAGATAGTAGAGTTTTTCCCATTGCTCCACAGCTAAAGCACGAGAAGATTTGTGAATATTTCCTTCCATCCAAGGATTAATCACATAATCCACGTCATAGTGGTCAGGAGCACACATTAAAAAGCGAATCGGATCAGTCATAATTTAATTGAAGATTGGGTAGGGGATAGCACCTAATTTTGCGTTCTCTGTCGCGCAGCGAATCGCCTGTTTTCGGGGCGGGTTTACCACGATTTCGCTTAAAAACTGGAAGATGGGTAGACCCGCTCTGACCTAAGAGTTTAGGTTAAAATAGGTGTTTTATGCCAGTCTATTATTGTATCAGAAGCGATCGCCATTCCCTGGAATAGTCAGGAGTTGTTAACTAACCTCCGTGCTAGATCGGATTGAGGCGATCGCGCCCATTTCACCTCACCGAGAGCGAAAATGGCGCGTCCACCGCGTCTTTCCCCAAATCCATAAAAACGACACTCCCCCCACCAGAGCACCCAAATGCCACTTCACCGACTGTTTCCACAACAGGACACTTTTCGTCGCAGTCTGCGCTTTTAACTCCGACTCCCATAACATTTCCGCTTGTATTAACTCCCGGCGCAACTGAGTCTTCAACTCTTCTCGATCCGTACTCAGCGATAAAGGCACCTGGGGAAATACCCAATCCGCCCATTCTCTTAATTCTGCTAACGTCTGACTCTGTTCCAAATGATTTCTCACCCTTTGAAACTCCTGAACCTGTTGAGCCATTTGAGCATTAAACTCCAATTGATGGCGCTGATAGATACTCCAAGTGGTTCGCACCCCCACAGGAACCATCAATAGATAAAATAACCCCAGCAGTAGTCCCACCCACGATAAACAGCGCCATAGCTGAAGTTCCCAACGTTCCACATAGCCTAACCGACCATAGAACACAAACACCAATCCCACCAACCACACCCAAGCCCCTTCCACCATTTGTCCCATCGTTTCCAATACCCAAACAGGATTGAGAGGTTGGGGAGGAATCCATAAAACCACACTATCGATCAGAGCAAACAATAACAGAGCGTAGCCTACCAAAGGGAGTAGTGCTAGAGTCCGGTTAAACACTGCTTCCGAAAGAAAAAGCCCTGAGTCCTTGGGATGCATGGGATGATGGAACCAGAGTGGGGATAGCCGATGGGGGTGGGTATCGGATTGAGGCGGTTGGTCTAGCATAGAGGGTATCAAGAGGTAGTTAACAATAAACTCTCTCATGCCCAATTTGGGGATGCACTGAGATGATCTAGACTTATGGTAGCTGATTCCCTAGAAAAGTCTCGCTTTGTGGGGATCAACTCGATCCCTCCTTCTGAATACAGTTAACTGTCGGTTCAGCAAGATTGCAGTTCAGGGTAGCATCAGGATCTATCGGGATCTCTGACGTAGAGATCAATGCTGGTAACTTCAGGAACCATGGATGTCTATTCAGTTTTCCACTATCTTTAAGCTTTTGAGTGCTCAATTATCCCGAAGAATCGCGGGTTGGGTTTTTGCGAGTTTAATTGTGATTGAAGTGATTGTCTTGATTCCTTCCTATCAGCGACGGGAACAAGAAGAACTCATGCAGCTAGAAGAGATTTCTTCGGTAATTATTGATTCAATCGTGCGCTTGAGTACAGCGGAAATGGATAATCACAGAAGTTTCAAAAATAAAGTTAAAACTATTACAGCTAATTCAATTATTTTGGGGATTGCTATCTATGATCATCAAGGAAAATTGGTTTTTGCTGTAGGAGATCGACCGGAGATTAGTTTTGAGCAGATGAGGAATAAATCGATTGTGCGCTATCGTCCTTGGAATAGCGATCGCTATGATGTTGGCTGGTCTGCAGACTATTTGCAGATGAAGTATACCGTGATTGCTCGCCATAATGCGGAACGCATTCAACCCAGTTTGAATGCTTATAAGTTACGCATTATGGGGTTGGTTTTAATTATTTCGATTGTGGTTACTTCATCCACTTTATGGATTTTAGGAGTGACAGTGATTACACCAATTTTGCGCTTGCGAGATGATTTATTGGTAGCTGGAAAAGTTCTATCTCAGCGTGATTTGAGTAGTCCTAAGTTTTATTCTTTTGAGGTTGAACGATCGGATGAGTTGGGGGAGGTGATGCAGGCGTTTCATCAAATGTTTGATCAGGTTTATGAGGAACGAGAGAAGTCGGAGCGTTTATTATTAAATATTTTACCGCAGGCGATCGCCTCAGAGTTGAAGAATGGCCAAGTGACGATTGCGCGTGGGTTTTCTGAAGTTACCATTATGTTTGCAGATTTAGTGGGATTTACTACCCTGTCAGAGAGGTTTTCTCCGGCGGAGTTAGTCACATTACTTAATGAAATTTTTTCCCAGTTTGATCAACTGACAGAAAAACATGGTTTGGAGAAGATTAAAACCATTGGGGATGCTTATATGGTGGTGGGAGGGATTCCGGTGTTTCGAGCCGATCATGCAGAGGCGATCGCCAACATGGCCCTCGATATGCAACAATCAATTAACCACTTTAACCAAACCCATCAAGAAGCCTTTCAAATTCGCATTGGCATCAACACCGGTGCTGTTGTGGCAGGAGTCATTGGCACCAAAAAATTTAGCTATGATCTGTGGGGAGATGCCGTCAATACTGCCAGTCGCATGGAATCCCACGGCATTCCCGGTAGGATTCAAGTGAGCCAATCGACTTATGAGTATTTGAAACACCGCTACCACTTACAAGAACGAGGCATGATTCCCATTAAAGGCAAAGGAATGCTCAAAACCTATCTGTTAATGGGGCGCAAACCTTAAAAAGGGCTACCCCATTACCTAGGATAGCCCTTAACTTGAACCTAAAGCAGGTCTTAGACAGGATTATGCAGTACCGTCAATAAAAGGCCCATAGAAATCTGATCCCAGATTTTGCTCAAATGTCGTCAGAGTGAATACATCAAAGTGGAATACACCCGCATTGTAGTCTTGGAGAACTGCCAAAACCTGGTTATTCCGATTGTCAAAGATAATTGTGTCGTTTGCCGAGCCACCAACAATGTTCTGACCTGTGTCGAATCTTAAGTTTGCATAGACTAAACCACGGTCAAGTCCGATCATATCTTGTTGAGGATTGAAATCAGTAATGACATCGGCAAACAAGGGGTTCGCAGGATCAACGGTGCTGGTAAGCACTCCCCCAATCACCGTATCAAATCCATTACTACGGATGACAAAGGTATCGAAGCCTTCTCCTCCAGTCAATTGATCTGTGCCAAAATCACCGAAGAGCCAGTCATTACCACTACCTCCGTTGAGATTATCACTGCCTTGACCACCTCGCAGGGTATCATCATCCTCATTACCGGTCAGGTTATCATTACCCAAGTTACCGAGGAGCAAGTCTCTACCCCAATAACCAATTAGACGGTCATTTCCTTGTCCACCAGCCAACTTATCTTCATCATTGCCTCCATAGAGCCAATCATTTCCTTGGTTACCTAAAATCCGTTGGTTGCCAGCAGAACCAATTACCGTGTCGTCTCCTTCCAGCATCCATAGTCCACCTGGAGCATTCACAAAGTTAGTGGGAAGGCTCACATAGTCGTTGGTTGGGTTGACAATCCGGGGGTTGGTTAAACCAACCGGAGTTGGGGTAGCAACGATGCGCGATAGGCCGTTAACGCCTCTGGGGTCGTTGGTTAATACAGTAGGTATGAGTACCATAATCAGTCACTCCTCACTTTATGGCTTTGGTTATGGTGTACGCCTAGAAGATTATAGCAGGAGTCCCCCGAAAGTGTGTCAACCCTTCTCGCCAATCTGTTCAATTCTTTCTAGGCTCATGATGATCGGGGCACACCAGGTGAATGGGGGAAGCGATGGGTGCATTATAGCTTGATTTAGGCCAGAGTTTCTGGGCAATAGCCTAATCCCATCACAAATTGTTTGCGAAATGTTTCCACTTCAATCCGGTTGGGTTTTCCGTGGGAGACTACAGCGACTTGGTAGCGGCGCATTACTTGAATGGGGGATTGGCCAGTTTCCAGACTCCACAGGGCCATTTGTACCCGAATTTCGGGTTGATAAGTAAATCCTAGTTCGTTTAACAGGGCTTGAAAGTCTCCTGCCTGTTGTTGATTCAGTTCTTGGGCCAGCTTGATCCGAATGACCCAACCGTCGATTTGATGAATCACTGTTACAAAGTCTACAGTAAACCGAGGTGAAAAATTTAAGTATTCAATGATTCGGAGGGTTAAGCTGGCATTCGCGAGGTAATATAGGTATTCCATTGTTTTCTTCCTTAACCGAGCAAATGCTACAGTTTTATTGTTGCTGGTTTAGCAAGAGCTTGAGTAGGGGAATGTTCCCCGATCGCCTATGGGTAGATTCCCCCAATTTTTCCTAATTCCCCGATTACTTTTGTGCAAGATTTTCATTTAGAGGCTTATGACTATGAGTTACCCCCAGAGTGTATTGCTCAGAATCCGGTGACTCCTAGGGATAGTTCTCGCTTGCTGGTGGTTTCTGCTCCGACAGAGCAGGTTCATGGCTATTTTGGGGACTTACCCCAATGGTTAAAGCCGGGAGATTTACTGGTTCTCAATAATACACGGGTGATTCCGGCGCGACTGTATGGGCGCAAGTCTACGGGGAGTGCTGTGGAGGTGTTGTTGTTGGAGCGGTGCGATCGCCATCTCTGGTTAGCTCTAGTCAAACCAGGACGGCGCTTGAAACCGGGCGCAGCCCTTGAGTTTTCTCCCCACCCCCATCATGGCGGCTTACCTCCCTTGAGAGCCTGGATCAGCGCTACTGATCCCACCACGGGCGGACGATTTATAGAGTTTGATTTGCTACCTAACCAACAGCTAGAAGATCTCTTGGATAACTACGGACATATTCCTTTTCCTCCTTATGTGACGCAAACTCAGGCTCAGGATGACCAATATCAGACGGTTTATGCTCAGGCAGCAGGATCAGTGGCGGCACCGACAGCCGGACTACATTTTACCGCTAAATTACTGAAGGAATTAGCGGACTTGGGGATCGAACAGGCGATGGTTACCCTGCACGTGGGCGTGGGAACCTTCCGCCCTGTAGAAGTAGCGGATATTCGTGCTCACCAGATGCATCAGGAGCGTTTAGAGGTATCTAGGGAAACTTGGGAGAAGGTGAAGCAAACGCAAGCTTGTGGGGGACGGGTGATTGCGGTGGGAACTACTTCAGTACGAGCGCTGGAGGGAGCTGCGAATTGGTGGGAGTCCCAAGGACTGGGGGAGTTTCCTGGATACTATGGCAATACGGATTTGTTTATTTATCCTGGTTATCGGTGGCGAGTGGTGGATGGGTTGATTACTAATTTTCATTTGCCGCGTTCGAGTTTGCTGATGTTGGTGAGTGCGTTGGTGGGCAGAAAGCGGTTGTTGGCATTGTATCAGGAGGCGATCGCTCAGGGATATCGATTTTATTCTTTTGGGGATGCGATGTTGATTTTACCGGCAGGGAGATCGCCTCAATGAGGGATGGACTGTGGTATAATTTTTCTAGACATTTTAGCGATAAATTCTGGTTTACGGTCTTGATCCCCTTCTGGCAAAAACTCACTCAAGGCAAGCCTGCCGAGTCCTCTAGTGGTAGCGATCGCTTTTGCATCAATTGGATCTTACCAGGACAGTTGGCGATCGGCCCTTTGCCGATTAAACCCGCTCATTACACCCGGCTCCAACAAGAAAATATTCAAGCCCTTCTGTCTCTGTGTGCAGAAACAGAAGGCTGTATTTTACCGGCGTATCGAGAACAATTCCAGTGCTATTCCTATCCCTTGCGCGATAGTCATTATGAAGAACCAATGAAACCAGAAGAATTAGGGGAAGCGGTTGCCTTAGTTCACAAAAATATGAGTCAGAAAAAATCCCTCTATGTTCATTGCTTTGCAGCGATTGAGCGCTCTCCCACGGTTTGTATTGCCTATCTGTGTCGTCACCAAAAACTGGAACTCTGGGAAGCGGTGCGCTGCCTAAAACAGGTTCATCCTCGCTCCGCGCCTACGGCAAAGGAACTGCAAGCGATCCAAGTCTATCTGTCTGACTAGAATTCCCATAGATAAGGATCGTAATGAATGAAGTCAGTAACCCTACGGGCGATCGCCTCTATTTGTCCTAATTCTTCCCTACTTAATTTGATCTCCACTGCCTGAGCATTCTCTAAAATTTGTGGAGCATTACGAAAACCAGTAATGGCATGAGTTTGGGGTTGAGCAATTAACCAAGCTAACGCCAACTGAGCTAAACTACACTCTTTCGCCGCCGCAAGAGGGCGCAATTGCTCTAATGCCTCTTGCACTCGCTGATAATGATCGCGATACCGAAAAAGCTTATTCGCGCCTCGATGATCTCCTGGTAAAAACTGATGATTCTGACCAAATTTTCCCGTCAATAATCCTTGACATAAAGGAGAATAAGCTAAAATTGATAAGTGGTTTTCTATACAATAATTCATCGCCTCTCCTTCTACGGCTCGCCAAAACAAAGAATAGGGAGGTTGTAAACTTTCAATCTCACCATATTGAGCGGCTTCCTCCATTTGAGCCACAGAAAAATTAGACACTCCAATGGCACGAATTTTGCCTTGAGTTTTCAACTCCATCATCGCCCTCATTGTCTCCTCCATGGGCACAATTTCACTCCCCCAACTTCCTGATGGCCAATGTAGTTGATAAAGGTCAATATAATCGGTTTGTAGCCGTTTTAAAGAGGCTTCACAGGCGGCGATCGCCAAATCATACCGGAAATCAGTCACCCATAACTTCGTAGCATACACCATTTGATCTCGCACTCCTCGCAATGCCTTCCCTACCAAACATTCTGCCTCACCATCCCCATACTCTTGTGCCGTATCTACCATCCTAATTCCCGCCTCAAATCCCGCCCTAAATCCGGCAATTAACTCCTTTTCCTCCGTCCCCACCCACATCCGTCGATCCGCTTGCCAACTCCCCATAATAATTGGTGTAATCTCAATTTCAGTATTTCCCAAGTAACGAGTTTTCATCTCCTCCTCTCCTCTCATTTTATGCCCAGCAAACTTCCAGCAAATCATCAATATCCTCAACCGCAAAAATTCTCACCCCTAACTCATTCTCTACCCTCTCCACAGTCAGATCATCTAAAAAACAAGATTCTCCATGCTTTAACATCACCGTCGGTAACAAAATTCCATCTCCCAAATCCTTCCCGGATAACTTATTAATCAAATCTTCGCCCGTCAACAATCCCGTAACCGTAATTTTTTGTCCCCAATAATCACTATTAATCGCTGCCAAATTCACCCGCAATCCTTGCATCTGATTTAAGCAATCCACCAAAGGTTTAAAAGCCCTTTCCACAGCATTTCCCACTACCCAAGTCAAGGTTTTTTCTCTCATTATTTCTGTCCCTAAATACTCCTCAAGTTTTTCTTGAAATTGGCGAACAAACCACTGAATAGAACCCACTCCATTGCCAATTTGAGGATAATCTTCATAATCCAATTCCGAGGGTAAATCCACTCCCCCAATCAAAAACCATTCATCAGCTAACCACACTACCGTTGCGCCTTTAGTCTCACGAAAATGATGCTGTAAGGATTGTACTTGCTCAATCACCTCTTGTGCTTTTTCTGGATTCACAGGCATTAACTCATCCTCCTGGGGACGAAAGCGAGTTAATCCTACTGGAACCACGGCTACAGAAGCAATCGTAGGGATTTCTCCCTGATGAAACGCTGCTAAATCTAACAAGGTTTTTTCTAAATGGCAACCATCATTAATTCCTGGACAAACCACCACTTGAGCATGAATTTGTAAGCGTCGTTCTTGAAACCATTTGAGTTGTTCTAAAAGCTGTCCAGCGCGAGGATTTTTTAATAAACGAATTCTCACCTCTGGTTCAGTTGCATGAACAGAAACATACAGGGGAGAAAGTCGCATCGTTTCAATTCTGCTCCATTCCCGTGAGGTTAAATTAGTGAGGGTTAGATAGCTGCCATACAGAAAACTGAGACGATAGTCATCATCTTTTAAATAAAGACTTTGGCGTTTGCCGGGAGGCTGTTGATCGATGAAGCAGAAGGGACAACGGTTATTGCACTGAATTAAGCCATCAAACAGAGCGGTTTCAAATTCAAGACCAAGATCTTCATCATATTCTTTTTCGATTTCAATGTGATGGGTTTTGCCCTGATGATCGAGCACTTCTAATTTGAGAAATTCATCCGCGCACAGAAATTGGTAATCAATTAAATCCCGTGGGGCTGTGCCGTTGATGGAGATAATTGCGTCGCCGGGAGTAAACCCAATTTCATCGGCAATGGAGTCGGGAACTACTTGGGTAATTTTAGCAGGGCGAATAGAGGCGTTACTCATAGAGATTAGCGATTGGGAATCAATTGAGTGCTGATACCAACTAAGATGAGGATGCCAAAGATGAGGCGATACCAAATAAATAGCCAGGTGCTGCGGGTTTGTAGGAACTGAATTAACC
>CAZTRW010000031.1:0-26484 GCA_964616725.1 uncultured bacterium | reverse complement strand
GCTCTATGTAGCGGTACGAGGGGGAGGGGCAGCCATGATGCCGTTAGCGGGGGGCGAATTCCAAAGGATGCGGGTGGTAACTCCTGAAGATCTGGAAAATTGGCGGTTTGTGGAAAGTGTGGAAGCGGCTCATGGGGATCAATCTCGCCAAAATGCGATCGCCCAAGCCGTTGGCATCACGGCTCCTTCAGTTCGCATAGACTCCCAAGCCAAATATGGCATTGTCGCCTCTGGCAAAGCTGCCTTGTACCTACGATTGCCCTCGCCTAAACAACCCGATTATCGCGAGAATATCTGGGATCATGCGGCTGGAGCCATTATTGTCGAAGAAGCAGGAGGTAAAGTCACGGATATGCATGGTAAACCCCTTAGCTTTACCGAAGGTAACAGAATGGTCAATAACCAGGGCGTTGTCGTCAGTAATGGCATTCTTCACGATCAAGTCTTAGCCGTTTTGAAAAGCTAAGATTAATGTCTTCTTAACCGGGTAGATGTATTGCGAAAGGTAAATAATCTGAACAGGGATAGGGAAAAAAAGAGTTCCTTATCCCTTTTCTGTAGGCAAAGAATCAAGAAAGTTAGCCCAGAAAGCTTAAACTACTGCAAACAAACCTAACGGAAGGTGAGGGAAGATTGAGATTGTTAAAGAATTGTCACATAGCGATCCATCTGCGGCAATTTAGGATTAAAGCTTAAAGAAGATAGTGTTGGTTTAAGGGAGTAACTTAGAGACGATTCCATCGATAGCTGTGACGAAGCGATAAGCGTCCACAAGAAAAACAACTTAGAGACGATTGAAGTTAACTTGAGTGAAGATTAGCCAACTTCAAACCACCCTTGTTTTTCCTTCGGAGGGAACTCCCTAACGAGAGAATACATCGACAACCTGAGAATGCTCTGCTCAATTGAGTAGGCGGTAAGTTTTTTCAACTTCTACCCCTTTGACTGAGAAATATTCTAATCAATCCATCCCGCTACGAGGAGTGAGGATTTATGTTTATGAAGGTTCACGCTGTGATCAAATCTATTTGGGGATTTGATCCACTCTATCCCCTGCGTCAATGGCTCAATGATCTGGAAATTGATCGCCCTAGATTAGCGCGATTGATTATCCGGGTGATTCCTGCTCAATGCCCTTTTGCACGGGATATTCAGGTAGGAAGATATGTGTTGATCCACATTCCTCCTCTGTGTAAGCTTAATCCTGTTTACGAAGAGTTAATGATGTTGCGCTTTCGGTGTTTATGCTTTCTAGCCGATCACTGTGGAGAAGATATCCGCTCATATATTTAAGGTGGATTCAAGGGGAGGGTAAACCAAAAGGTAGTGCCTTGATTGATCTGGCTTTCTACGCCAATTTTTCCCCCATGAGCTTGAATAATTTGTGAGCAGAGATAGAGTCCTAATCCTAATCCGGTTTTGCGTTTTTCTAGGTTACCTTTGGTATAGGGTTGAAATAAGGTGGTACATTGTTCTGAGGACATTCCTATACCATTATCGTGGATACTGCAACGGATGAAAGTGTTTTCAATTTGGGCGGAAAGGGTAATGGTTAAGCTAGGAGGATTGTGTTTTAAGGCGTTGGCAAATAGGTTTTCAAATACTCGCCAGAGTTGATGGCGATCGCCATAAATGGAGGGGAGATTGCGAGGAATTTCTTGATGTACCTGGGCTTGGCTTTGGCTGAAAATGGGTTCCCAATCGGCGATAAATTGGATGATGAAGAGTTCTAGGTTTAAGGGGGTGCAGTCTAAGGATACTCCCAAAATTTCGCTGTGCTGGGTTTCAATTAAGGAATTAATCAAATTTAATTGGCGATCGCAACTATCTGCCATTCGCTCAATCATCGAGCGAGTCAGGGTAAATGAGTCTCGTTTGAGTAAATTCTTAAATACCATCAGCATTCCTGTGACTGGGTTGCGGAGATCGTGAGACACTGCGTGCAGCAGCACTTTTAATCCGGCTTCTGCCTTGTGTCGCTCCAAAATTTCCTCTTGTAACTGAGCATTTTGAGCTTCTAATGCCTGTTGTAATTGATGAATTTTTAAGTGGTTGGCAACTCTGGCTAATACTTCTGGGGCTTGAAATGGCTTAGTAATGTAATCTACGGCTCCGACTTGAAAAGCACGTACCTTATCCATAGTTTCATCTAAGGCACTAATAAAAATAATCGGAATATCTTGGGTACGTTGATCTGCTTTGAGGATTTCACAGACTTGATAACCGTCAATTTCGGGCATCCGAATATCCAGTAAAATCAAATCAGGGATCACCGCTTCTACCGCTTTGAGGGCAGCTTTACCGTCAATGGCTTTTCTCACTTTATAGCCTTTTTCCGTAAGCATAGATGATAATAATCGCAGATTATTGGGAGTATCATCCACGATCAATAAATCAGCTAGAGTACCATTTTTCATGGGTTAATTCCACTAAAGTAGTGAAACGGAAATTATGGACTAAATCTTGAAGGGCTGTAATTAAACAGAGGTGACTGGAAGGAATTTTATCAATGAGCTGCATCAGGAGTTCGTCATCTCCACTGACGGCAGCTTGATGAAAGGCTGTAATCCACTCTGATGGCATGATTTTAAACCGATCTGGCGTTAGGGTAAAGGGTTCTGGCTGATTTTGATCGTCAATTGGGGAGTCTTGATAGATATACTGGACTGGCAAATGTTGGGCGATCGCCTTCCAGATAGTTTCTTCCTGAAAGGGTTTAGTGATAAAATCGTCACACCCAGCAGCAAAGACCAACTCTCGTTTTTGAGTAAAAGCACTGGCTGTTAAGGCAATAATAATGGTTTTTCGCTCTAATGTCTGGGAGTCTAACTCGCAGATTCGCTGAGTTGTTTCGTATCCATCCATACCTGTCATCCGAATATCCATCCAAATTAAATCGGGCTGATGCTGTTGCCAAAGGGCGATCGCCTCTGCCCCTGTTGCTGCTTCCCACACTTGAAACCCCAAAGGTAGCAGCATTCGCACTAACAAGAGCCGATTTTCCGGCACATCATCCACCACGAGCATACGATACTGGGGTTGTCCAGGGGCTAAGGCGATCGCACGGCGAGACAAGGCGATTGGTTGCATGGCGTTAGACTCAGCAACCGTCACCGGAATGTGAAAAGTAAAGCAACTCCCTTGACCTAAAATACTCTTAACGGTAATTTCTCCTCCCATTAATTGGATAAATTTTTGACTAATGGATAATCCCAGTCCCGTGCCTTGATGCGATCGCTTTCCTGACTCCGTTTGTACAAAGGGATTAAACAATTGATCCAGTTCATGGGCAGCAATACCAATCCCTGTATCTTGAACTTCAAATTGCAATCCCATCTCCTGACTACTGGCAATCTGAGCAACCCGCAACTGCACTCCCCCTTGTTCAGTAAACTTAATACCATTGCCCAATAAATTAATCAAAACTTGCCGGAGTTTTTGCTCATCAGTAATAACATATTGAGGTAAATCGGATGCGTATTCAAAGCTTAATCGCAGTTCTTTAGAAATGGCTCGCATCTTAAACATTCCTTCCAGAGTGTGCAGCAGTTGATAGAGATCGAAAGCCGTGGGATGCAAACTCACTTGCCCTGCTTCGATTTTAGACATTTCTAGAATATCATTGATCAGTTCTAGCAGATGTTCTCCACTGCGATTAATAATAGTTAACTCAGATGCACCAGCGACAAACTTGGGATCGTTCGCCATTAATTGACTAAACCCTAAGATGGCATTGAGAGGAGTGCGCAGTTCATGACTCATATTTGCTAAAAACTCACTTTTAGCGTGATTGGCTTTTTCTGCCAGTTCCTTGGCGTGCAGCAATTCTTCTTCCAGGCGTTTCCGATGGGTAATATCCGTGGTTACCGACAATAAGCAATCCTCTCCTTGGATAGTAATGATTTCTGAAGATAATAAGGCAGTGCGATATTCTCCCGCCCTAGTACGATAATTAAATTCATAATTGCTGACCTTATTTTCCGATTTGATGCGCTCAAAAAAATGCATCCGATCTTCAATATTTACCCAAAGATTCAAATCGATAGCGGTACGCCCAATGATCTCTTCTTTGCCATACCCAGTTAAACTTAAAAAACTATCGCTCACTTCTAAATGTTTACCATCAACCAAACGAGTAATAGTCACTGGGTGTGGGGTGCGCTGAAAGGCTTTAGAAAACTTTTCTTCGGATTCTCGTAGTGCCTGTTCCACCATTTGACGTTCGTGGATTTCTTGTTGTAACTCTTGGGTTCTGGCTTGAATTTTTTCCTCTAACCCACGAGAATAGGCTTCTAACTGATGATGAGAGTGCTGGAGTTGATCGCGCATTTGATTAAAGGCGATCGCCAAAATACCAATTTCGTCTTGGCGATCGCTATCGACGGGCTGATCCCACTTACCTTCCGAGAGGGCGATCGCTGCTGCCAACAATTGGCGAATCGGTTTAAGAATCCGGCTACTGGTAACAATTCCCACAGAAATCGCCGTTCCTAGGGCCATAAAACAGAAGAAAATTGCCGCTTGCCGTCCCCGATAGATATCTTGCATAAAAGCACTTTCCGGAACAATCACCACAATCAACCAATTCACACCCCGTCCATCTGCAAAGGGGGTAATCTCAACCTGATAACGATCTTTCCCTTGCACCAGTTCGATATCTATAGTTTTTTCTAAAGGATCGAGACGACTTAAATAGTGTTTTAAGTGATTGATTGCCGATCTACTCAAGTGTTGATTTTGTCCCAAAGTAGATCCCGAACGGGCTACAATTTCTCCTGTGGGAGCAATCATAAAGACTTGACTCTCTACTTTAGATTTGAGTTGCTCTACAAATGTATTGAGGTCTGAGAGTAACAGTGAAGTGGCAAAAACTCCCAATAGTTGGCTTTGGGAGTTGTAAACGGGAATGACGGCATCTAAACCCATCTGCCCAGTTGTCCATTCATAGAGGGGAGTCCAGGTGGCTTGTCTAGCGATCACAGCAGCTTGATACCAAGATCTAGGGCGGGGATCGTAGTGGGGATAGGACTCCAGAAGTTGTAGGGGTTCTCCTCTGTCGCTGAGATGATAGACATTTAAGGATCTTTGGGTAGATGCATTAGCGATCGCCATCCCCAGCTTCCCATCACTGCCTCGACCCACCCCAACAAAATCCCCTGTGGCACTGGCAAAACTAATATAACTTATCCCAGAAAATAGCTTCATTTGCTCCCCAAATTTTTCGGTTAATTCCTGAACATAATTTTCTGGGAGTCCTCTGGCCGAGAGTTCTTCAGCATTAATTTGATTAATTTGGTGGGGAGTGGCAAGATAGCTTAAGACATATTGATTAAGATGGGCTGTAATTTCTTCTTTTAAGCGAGTAGAAAGTTTTTCTACGGCTTTGCGTCCATTGTAGAAAGATACGTATCCTGTTAATCCTACTGCGATGACAATTTGCAGGACAAACGGTACAATCAGCACCGCTCCTAGGGATAAAGGGGGAAAGAGTTGACGGAATCGTTGCTGAAGGGGAGCCATGGGTGGGAAAACCGTTGATAGCGCTTGCTGCGATCGCGGACAGGAAACGCTCCAGAGGAAATCAAGACCATCACTAATGGTTGATTTTAAGAGGGAGAAGTCGAATATTGACTAAGAACCTCTTTACCTCGCCGTACCATCAGTTCCGGGCCCTCAATCATGAGGAGATATCGCCCTTGTCTGAGATGATGGCGATAGATACTAGAGGTATTGCCTTCTCCAAAAAAAGCAATCAGCGCTCCCACGAGGCCCCCACACAAACTACTCATGATCCCTGCCGATAAGATGGCTAAACTCCAGGTGAGATGGGGAGGGCTAGGCATTTCTAGATCAAGAATCCACAGGAGCACCCAGGCGATCGCGCTGCCAGAAAGACCAGATAATAGGGCTAGGCGGCAGGCTTGACGAAAGATAATTTTCATGGGCTGATAGAGTCCAACCCATTCGGGAGGGTTAAAGTCTCGGCCGACGATCGCTAGATATTCCGGGGAAATACCCTGATTGTACAGTAAGCGATAGGCAGCAAACGCTGAATCCACATCCGGGAGGACGGCGATCGCCAGGTGAGGGCGACGCTTGAATTTAGGTTTCCGAAAATAGGGTGCGTCTTTCACACAATCAGACCAAGTGTAGAGTTTTGCTAACCATTTTGAATTCTAACCTGAATCTAATCATAAGGGGTCTGATCTCTGGGTAACCGTTATTAAAAATTAAACTTTTGCCACGCTATACTAAAGAATCCTGCCAGTTTCTCTTCGCCTACCGTGCAACCTGTTGACTTTACCACTCTCATGGCTATTTGTACTGACCTGCGGCACCACAGTTTACCCGCACGGTTAGAGCAGGTGTACCAACGCGATCGCCATACCCTCTCTTTGGCCTTACGAACCCTTTCCAGTCGGCGATGGTTAACCCTGTGCTGGCATCCCCAAGCGGCTCATCTGTGTTTAGGGAATCCTCCCCCCAAGGGAGTCGATACTTTTACCTTCAGCGATCAGTTACGTCATCAGTTAAATGGGTTAGCGCTGGTAGGGATTGAGCCGATTGCTCCTTGGGAAAGGGCGATCAATCTGCAATTTTCCCAGCGACCGGGCGATCCTATTCTGTGGCATTTAATTGCCGAAATTATGGGAAAATACAGTAATCTCATTTTGGTGAATCACCACCATACCATTGTCACTGTTGCCCATCAGGTGACGGAGCAAAAATCGAGTCTCCGCCCTCTCCTCACCGGTCAACCCTATCAGAGTCCTCCTGGATTAACTCATCGTATCCCTAGTTTAGATGAGTCTTTCGAGTCGTTTCGGCAGCGGGTCGGCTTGATTGCTGGCCCCTTAAAACGTCAGTTACTGAATAGTTATCGGGGGTTAAGTCCAGGTTTGATTGAGTCTTTTTTGTCGGGAACGGCGATCGCCTCCCATCAACCCACAGATGGTTTAAGCGATCGCGACTGGGATACTCTCTTTCAGCGATGGCAAGAATGGTTACAGAGGTTACAGCAGCAAATCTTTACCCCTGGATGGACAAAAACTGGCTATACGGTGATGCCTTGGGATCGGGTACAGAGTGTGAATTCCGTGCAGTCTTTAGTGGCTGAGTATTATAGCGATCATCTCACTCGGGAACAATTTAGTCAATTGTACCACCAACTTCAGCAAAAGGTGCGATCGCTCCTCGGTAAGCTCTATCAAAAATCCCTCCTCTTTCAAGAGAAACTCCATCAGTCCCAAGAAGCCGATCATTATCGTTATCTGGCAGATTTATTAATGGCCCATCTGCACTGTTGGCAACCGGGAATGGCAACGATCGAACTACCGGATTTTGAAACCGGAAAACCGGTGATGATTACTCTCAATCCTGAAAAAAATGGGGTTCAAAATGCCCAGGCTTTATACAAAAAGCACCAAAAATTACGGCGATCGCAATTAGCCGTGCAACCCCTGCTCGCAGCCGTTGAGAGCGAAAAAACCTATCTGGAACAAGTAGAAACTAGCTTACTCCAACTGAGCCACTATACCACTGCTGAAGACCTATCTCCCCTGGAAGACATTCGCGAAGAATTAATTCAGCAAGGCTATCTCGACTCTCCCCAAGGCTATCAGCGCCGCTCTCCTGATTCCCAACCCCATCGCTACCAAACGCCTAACGGTTTTGAAGTCCTGGTGGGGCGTAATAATCGCCAAAACGATCAACTCACTTTTCGCATTGCCAGTACCTACGATCTGTGGTTTCATACCCAAGAAATTCCTGGCAGTCATGTGTTACTTAGAGTCGATCCCGGCCAAGTTCCCCACGGTGAAGATTTGCAATTTGTGGCTAACCTAGCTGCCCATTATAGCCAAGGGCGACAGAGTAAACAGGTTCCGGTTATTTATACTGAACCGAAATCTGTGTATAAACCGAAAGGAGCTAAACCAGGGATGGTAGTGTATAAGAATGAACGTCTTCTCTGGGGATGTCCTCAGGAGGTTTCTTGGGAAAGAGGTCAGGGATAGCAGGGCGGTTTCATTCATTCCTCATCTCCCTATCCCCCCACCCTAGCACGTAGCACTATAAAATAGGGTGAGTTGGTTTTAAGTTCCTCTGGATCGCCTGCTATGTCCTTACCTATTGCCTATCTCGCCCAAGGTAAACTCTATTTGCAACAGGCTAATCATCAATTTCGCGAAATCAAAAGCGAGTTTGGTGAATCGATTCAACGTCAGCGGTTGCAGGTGCAACGCCGACGAGCCTGGAAAGATCGGGGAATTCGGGCGATGATTATGTCTCCCCAGGCGATGGCTGAGTTAGATAGACAAGCGGAATCGGTGGTTCCGGTGGCAATTACGAGTGTGTGTCGCTCTCGTGAAGCAGAGCTTTTTTATGCGTTAGAGGCGGCAGAAATGGGGGCATTATTTCGTTTTGATCTAGAAGGCGATCGCGAAGATAGACTTTTTCATAATGCCGATTTTCAGATTAGTCATCTTGACTATAGTTCCCCCTATAATTTAATTGCCTGCACCAAGAGTTATCCTACGGGAATTACCAATATTGCTACCCTGGCTCCCCATAGTGTTCGTCCCCTAGATATCACAGAAGGAGATTCTATCGATCTGGCTCCCCATTGGCTACCAAATGGACAAAAAGCCTTGGTGTATCAATCGGCTGGAGTAAGTCGGAATCGCGAAGGATTTGTGATTGATCGCGCTCCTTTTTCCATTCAGAAGCTGGATTTTAATCAACAGGATTTACTGACGTTGGCTGAAGATCCCAAGTCGGATTTTTTAGGGCCACAAATGGGGATAGATGGCTTACTTTATTATATCCGCCGTCCTTATAAATCCTTCCATTATTCTTTTCATTGGTGGCAATTTCTCAAGGATGTCTTGCTGATTCCTGTTCGGTTAGCCTATGCGATTTTTCAGTTTTTTAATGTCTTTTCCCAAAGTTTTACTGGCAAACCCTTAATTGCTGCTGGCACTCAACAAAAAGTGGAGCCAAAGCGGATGTGGGTTTGGGGAGATTGGGTGAGTTTGGAGAAGCTACCAGAGAAACACGCTGAAGATGGGGATGCACCGCCGTTGGTTCCCCCGACTTGGGAGTTGGTGCGCCAAGGGCTGCAGGGAACGCCGGAAGTGTTGGCAAAAAGTGTTTTGGCTTTTGATTTGGCGCGAGATGGTACGATCGCCTATACCAACGGTAGTGCAATTTATCTGCTCTTTGCTGATGGTACCAGGGAACGGGTCGTGATTGACCGTCTCATCGCAGCGGTGACAATATTAGAGAGTTAATGTCATGAATTTTTGGCAAAAGTATGAGCAGGCGATCGCCATAACTCAGAGTTTATTATACCTCAGTCTCGATCCCCAGGGAGAAGGTCATAGCCCTGATGAAACAAGCCTTCAGCAACTCATTACCCTCACGAAAGATCTCGTTTCTGCGTATAAAGTTAATCTGGGTTACTACCAAATATTAGGGAGTTCAGGAATCGCTTTACTGCAAACCACTCTGCGGGCCATTCCTGCGGAAATTCCTGTCATTTTAGATGCTCAGTATAGTAACTTAGAAACTAGCACCGGATTTGCCCGCCTCGTCTTTGAAACTTGGCAAGCCGAAGCTTGTACCGTATTACCCTATGCCGGTTTAGACCAAGTAGCGCCTTTTTTAATGTATCCTGATCGCCTAATCTTCGTGCTTTGTTATACAGGAAACCCCTCTGGCTCAGTGGTGCAAGACTATCCCCCAGGGGGAAAGCCCCTTTATCTCCATCTGGTAGAAGCGTGCCAGAGTTGGGGGACAACAGATCAAGTGGGGCTTTATTTAGGAGAAGTGATGCCCGATGTGTTGGCAGAAATCCGGAAGGCGGCTCCGAAGCGGTTGATTTTATTAACTGATTACGATAGTGTTTTCCCTGATCTGACAGAAGTGTTAGATGGAGGATTAAACGAGAGTGGTGAGGGATTGTTATTACCGATTCCCCCTGGAGTGTGGGAGCAAGAAGCTCCGAGGGAGGCGATCGCCAGATTACGGGATCAGATCAATCAAGAGCGATCGCGTAAACTGGAAGGTCGTCCCACCTGTGAACTGTGGATATCTAATGTCTGCTTTTTAGAACCTACCCCCTATCGAGACCTAATCTTACAACTGTACGATATTGGCTGCATCACCTTCGGAGATCACGTGCAAGCATCAGGAGAAATCTTACCTTACTATATCGATCTCAGAAAAATTATCTCTCTCCCTCAAATTTTCCATCAAATCGTCAGCGCTTATGCCGATATCTTAAAAACCCTAGAATTCGATCGGATTGCTGGCATTCCCTACGGCTCCTTACCCACCGCTACTGGATTAGCTTTGCGGCTCAATTATCCCATGATTTACCCTCGCAAGGAAATCAAAACCTATGGAGCCAAGCGATTAGTAGAAGGTCATTTTGAACCCGGAGAAAAAATTGTCATTGTCGAAGATATCCTCATTACAGGACGGAGCGCTATTGAAGGAGCTGCTAAACTCAAATCAGTTGGATTACAAGTAGAAGATATTGTCGTATTGATCGATCATGAACGGGGAGTAAAAGAGAAACTAAAAGCACAGGGATATCAGGGATATTCAGTATTTACCTTATCAGAAATTGCGGAAACCCTTCAGCAAGCAGGACGGATTAGTCTAGAACAATTTGAGTTATTTGGCATCACATCAACAACGGGCAGTCATGGCTGAAAAAACTTAAGATTTATTTTAGAAAAATCTTGCTATCTTTAACTTTTCCTTAAACTTAAATAGGAATAATAGGCTGTCCCTAAATTTCTGGTAAAATCACAATGAGAAATTGCCCTAAACTCCTCTGGAGCAGTGCGATCAGCAGCCTGTTACTCGGTATGCTGATGATAGTTGAGCATCAACCGAGTCTGGGAGAACGAATTGCCCAAGGTAAAGCGATAATGATGGAAACCTTTCGTTTACCTCCATTAAGCCTGAAAATGGCTCAAAACCGGGTAATGCCCAATCAAGTACAAGAGGATCGAGGTATTCTGACGGGTGGTTTGTTTTCTGGATTAGATCATGCCAATAGTGACCCTAAAAATGTATTTTATGCGATCGCCGATCGCGGGCCCAATGGCGAAATGAAAGTCGGTAATGAAACTCGCCGTACTTTTCCAGTTCCTGATTATAACCCCGTCATTTATAAATTGGCCCTTAACCAAGGTAAAATCGACATTATTGGAGAAATTCCCATTCGCAATCAAGCGGGAGAACCCATTACCGGGTTACCGAACACCAGTAATGATGAAATCCCCTATGATTTCAGTGGTCAAGTACGTTTTAATCTGAATCCTAATGGTTTAGATACTGAAGGAATTGCCAAATCTCCTGATGGCACGTTTTGGCTCTGTGATGAATATAGTCCCAGTGTTTCCCATATTGCTGCCAATGGTACCATGGTGAGGCGTTTGATTCCCCAAGGGGTGTCCTTAAGTGCTGGAACTGATGTCCGGGCTGTTTTGCCCGCTATTTATGGCAAACGTCGTCCCAATCGTGGATTTGAAGGCTTAGATCTGAGTTTAACCGGCGATCGCCTATTTGTTGCGCTCCAAAGTCCCTTAGATTTTCCCAATAAAGATATTGGCAGAGCCTCACAAATGATGCGTTTGTTGGTGATTGATACTAACCGCCTACAACCGGTTGCCGAATATGTTTATGTGGCGGAACCTGCCAGTGCTTTCCGTACTGATAAACAAGGAGAATTAAAACTCGGTGATGTGGCTTACGTCAATCCGACTACCTTATTGCTGATTGAACGAACGGATGAACTGGCTAAAGTCTATCAAGTGGATTTCAGTCGAGCGACGAATATTTTAGGCACTCGGTGGAGTGATTTGCAAAATACGAGCCAGCCTTTAGAAGCGCTCAAACCCCAAGATTTGGCAGCGGCTGGGATTATTCCTGTTCAAAAGAAATTGGTGGTAGATTTGGGTCAATTTCCTGAGATTCCTGGTAAGATCGAAGGATTGGCGATTGTAGATGCTAATACGATCGCGATCGGTAATGACAACGACTTTGGCTTTGATGGATTTAATGAGCAAGGCCGCGCCATTAATAACACTCAAGAAAATATGCTGACCTTAATTCAATTGTCTGAATCCTTGCCTTACGCAGGATTGAGTCAGTTGTTTTAGGCATCGGGGAATAGGGAAATGAGCAGACTGTCAGTTCCCTATTCTAATAGCAGTAAATCTCTCAATTGATGAGAATCTAAATCCGCTAACCAGTTTTCTCCTGCACCTACCACTTGTGTGGCTAATTCTTGTTTGCTGCTAATTAAATCATTAATTTTTTCTTCTACGGTTCCTTGACAAATAAATTTGTGAACCTGAACATTGCGAGTTTGACCAATCCGAAATACCCGATCTGTGGCTTGGTTTTCTACGGCTGGATTCCACCACCGATCGAAGTGAAAGACATGGTTAGCACGGGTTAAATTTAAGCCCACTCCTCCTGCTTTTAGGGATAAAATAAAGAGTTGGGGGCCTTGAGGATCGTGCTGAAATCGGTCAATCATTTCCTCTCTTTGGGAACGATTGGTGTTGCCATAAAGAAAGAGGACTTCGCTACTAAATTCTGTTTCTAGATAAGGTTTTAAGAGTTTTCCCCACTCCGAAAATTGGGTGAAAATCAAAGCGTGATCGCCAACATCAATGACTTCTTCTAGCATTTCCCGTAGCCGGATTAATTTACCTGATCTTTCCGGTTGTTTCAAAGTTTTTTTCTTGAGGAAGTGATCGGGATGATTACAAATTTGTTTGAGATGAGTTAACAGTGCTAATACCTCACCATGGCGTTGAATCCCCTCACTATGTTCAATTTTTTCTAAGGATTGATTGACGGTTTCTTGATATAAACTAGCTTGCTCTTCCGAGAGAGGACAAAACACATTCATCTCCTGTTTTTCCGGCAAATCTTCAATGATTGTGCGATCGGTTTTAAGGCGACGCAGAATAAAGGGCTGGACGAGCGATCGCAAGGTTTTTAAAGATTCTGTATCCCCATATTTTTCAATAGGAGTCGTAAACCGGCGCTGGAAAAATTGTCTAGTTCCTAAATAATTCGGATTCAGAAAATCCATAATTGACCACAACTCCTCAAGACGATTTTCTACCGGAGTTCCCGTTAACGCAATCCGAAACTCAGCCTTGAGATTCCGCACCACCTGAGACTGTTTCGCCTCAGCATTTTTAATATTTTGTGCCTCATCTAAGATCACTCCTTGCCAAGGTGCTTCGTGTAACTCTTCCTCATCTCGCACCACCAGAGAATAGCTCGTCACCACCAAATCACACCCTTGAACTTTCTCCAAAAAATCCTTGCCTTTCCCTCGCTTCTCGCCATGATGAATCAGCACCTTCAGGGTAGGTGAAAATCGCTGTAACTCTCGCTGCCAATTTCCCAAAACGGAAGTCGGACACACCAATAAACTCGGTTTCTGTAGTCGTTTTTCTGCCTTTAATACCAATAAAAAGGCAATCAACTGAATCGTTTTACCTAACCCCATATCGTCAGCTAAACAAGCTCCTAAGCCCCATTGCTCTAAAAAAGCTAACCATCCTACTCCTCGCTCTTGATAGGGGCGTAATAGCCCGTGAAAATTTGGGGGAGGATTAATCGCGGCAATAGTTCGAGGCTCCATTAAATGAGTGATTAACTCTGCTAATTTTTCTGAAGCCTCAAACTTGACAACCGGTAACTTTTCGATGATCTGAGTCTCGCCAATACTAATTCGTAGAGCATCTTCTAAAGAAAGACTCATCTGGTTTTGGCGTTTTTTAAAAAACTCTTGGGCGGCTCGAATATCAGGCGATCGCAACTCGACCCATTCTCCATTAATCTCTACTAAAGGCGAGTTTAATGCCACTAAGCGATCGAACTCTTCGCGGGAAATCTGTTGTCCCCCCAAGGTTAATTTCCACCGAAAGTTTAATAAACTTTGTAAACTCAAGCGATCGCTTTTCTTACCCGCAGGAGGTGCCGCAATTAAACTTAACCCCAAACGATGGCCAAATCCTTCTTTCTGCTCTAAAGAAGGGGGTAAAATCACTCCTAACCCACTTTCTTGTAATCGCCAAGCAGCAGTTTTGATAAACTCGTAAGCTTCCAGAGAATTAAGACGACAAAAAAGCGGTTGAGAGGTGTGTAAACTCCCTTCTAACGGGGGGAAAATGCGAGAGGCTAATCCCAATCCCGCTAAAAAAGTTTCCTGGGGACGCTCGATAGTATACCCCTGATACACGAGAGATTCTACAGGATGATGCCAAATCGTCGTGGCATCAACCACACACTCCGGTGCTTCCAAACACTGTAAACCATATTCGAGTAACCAATCCTGACGTTTTCCCTGAGGAGAATGCAACTTAAATACGGTGGTAAATAGGCTCTTACCCTCTAACTGATGGCTGACAGGAGCCATCCACTGGCTTAAGGTGGCTTGTAACTGCTCGATGTCTGGTGTAGCTGGCAGGGGGGGGGATGGGTGAGCTAAAGCCTGTAGCCATTGAGCGATGGCTCCTTTCCCAGTAGGCGGGGGAACCTCGGTTTGGCGAATCTCTGCGTTGAGCATGGCGGTGAGAAATTGCCAGAGCAAGGTTTTGGGAGGTGCTGGGAAGTCGAGTTTCAGTGCCGAATTCCCCGGTTGATAGGTGCGACAACTCCCTGGCATGAGGGTGGTAAAGTGGATGAGACGATCGCGATCGCTATGGCTATCGAGTAAAGGTTGCCATTGAGCCACCCATCCTCCCTCCTCCACCTGCTTCAGCGTCGGTAAAAATTTACAGCGAGCCAGCAAATCTAACCCCCAACGACTGACATGAGACCAAAATCGCAGATCCCTGCCGAGCCAGGAATGGGTAGACTGGAGAAATCCTAAAGGGAGCGATCGCAAAAAAACCAGACTTTCTTCAGCACTCAGACACAACCCCTCAACTTCCCAAGGATGCAGAACCACATTCGAGCTATCTGCCGGCCAATCCTCGGTAGAATAAAGCGGCCTATCGGCGATCGTCGGTACAGCTACCTGGAAAGATATACCCATGGGCGTAGATTCCATCTCTTTCGGCAGAGCCTGTTGTACAACCCTGGGAATCTGAGCAGAACTGAGCCATTCTACCAATTCTCTCCTCTTCATCGCCAACGGGTGAGGTCTCACTCCCAGCCTATCACCCCCTTGAGGGTCAAGATTTACCCGTCGCCAAGTTTCTCCCCAAATCACCAATTGATCGTCTGCCAACCAACTTCCATGTAAAATTGCCATTACGCCTCTCTCCAGTCCAATCAGTCCCTAGGGGATGGCTGTTTCTCTTCCCACGATAAACCCCCCCTACGGTGCTCTAGCACTTCACCCGTAAGGTTGGGATTGAGCTTGTCATAGCCTCCCAATCCCAGTAACCATACCACGACAATGATCCAATGCATCAAGGCAGGTATCCACAAAGAGCCGCTATCGGCATAGGATAGGGTACAGATCATCCCCAATAGAGCAGCTAGTCCCAGAAATGAGGGGGTTTGAAACACTACTCGCCCAGGGGGAAACCATAACCACCCATTCAGAGGATGATAGAGAATAAATAAGATCAGGCTCAAGGTTCCCCACAGTAGCCATGCACTGAGGGGAGGAGAGGTGCTGGGAGAGGGAAGCAGGAGCACACGAAATACCACTTCTTCGGTGATGGCTGGAGTGAGAAGGGTAGAGAGCAGGATTCGCCATTGTATGGCTTTATCTGCTACCAATTTCCGAGTCAGAAATTGAGTGTGAAAGCCAATTGGTAAGGCAATCAGAGCGTATACGCCTAAGAGGAGAGCGGCTAATGCTACACTGGAAAGACTGGGTAGCTTGAGAACTGCCCACCATGGCTCAGACCAAGCGACGAATAAGGTTTTCAGGATCATCAATCAATCAACGAGGGATTATTTCAGTTTAGGGTGTGCTGGGTGGTTTTTAATTCTCAACGCTGGGGAATAAGGAGCTTATAATCAATGAATAGTTACCAGCCAACTCAGTTTTACTTTTGGGGAGCATCATGGTATCAAGAGTGAAGTCTAAACTCTACGAACGGCTTCAAACTCGGCGAGTGCAAGCGGGAGAGTCGATCTTCTATGAAGGCGATCGCGGCGACTTTGCCTATATTATCGAAGAAGGAGAGGTGGAGATCTGGACTCTGGTGGAAGGAAAGCACCGGGTACTCAACCGCCTCCACCCTGGCGCCATGTTTGGGGAAATTGCCTTGATTGATGGGCAACCTCGCTCTGCTTCAGCTACCGCGTTAACGGATGTCCTCTTGACTTTAGTGACGAAAGAACAAGTGAACCGCCGCATTCAGGATGCCGATCCCTTGTTGCGAATGTTGTTGCTGATGGTGATGCGCTATTTTCGCTCCGAAACTCAAAATTTCCGCTCTCGTCGCCAGGTGGTAGTACCTCAGTTGTTTTTAGATAAACTCTATCCTGATCTTGATCCCCAAAAAGATCTTTCTTTTCGGCTTTCCGAAGCGGTGGATTTGATCCGCATGGAAAATGACCTACGGACGGCTATTGAACAGGAACAGTTTAAGTTAGTTTATCAGCCGATTATCCATTTAGATACTCAAAAAATTACAGGCTTTGAAGCCCTGATTCGCTGGCAAAGTCCGAAACGAGGGTTTATTTCTCCTGACCATTTTATTCCTTTGGCGGAATCTACTTCTTTGATTGTGCCCATTGGGGAGTGGGTGATTGAAACGGGTTTACAAGCCCTGAATGAGATGCAGCGGCGAGTGAATTATCCCTTAAGCATGAGTTTTAATATTGCCAGTCGGCAAATTGAGGAGCCTAATTTTGTTGATTTTTTATTGAATGTTACGGAAAAGTATCAGGTTGATCCTCAACAGGTAAAACTAGAGATTTTGGAGCGAACTTTATTCGATAGTGAACGGGCGATCGCCTGGGTACGACAATGTCATCTCCTGGGCTTTCCTCTGGTACTGGATGACTTTGGTACCGGCTATTCTAGCCTTCAATATCTTAATGAATACCATCTTAATACCCTCAAAATCGATAAATCGTTTGTGCAAGGGATGAAAGGAAATAATAAAAGTTCCAGCATTTGTCAAGCCATCATTAATTTATCAGAAACCTTGGGGATGACTGTGGTGGGAGAAGGCATAGAAACTCTAGAGCATCTGCAAACCCTGAAAGATTTTGGCTGTACTTATGGTCAAGGTTATTTCTTCGCTAAACCTCTACCTCTAGACCAGGCGATCGCTCTCTGCCAAGAGACTCCTTCTTGATGATATCAAAAAAGGCGATTTCTATCAGAAATCGCCCTGGGACAAATAGAGGTAACTTCAAAGGGTTGAAGTTGAAAGTTTACACTTCATAGGGGGCTTTGCCACTAAACTTGAGGGTAGCTGGCTCAGGGTTGCTACCGATATTGCGGTCAACCTTGCCATTGTATTCCCGGCCTTGATTCACTTTTTCTGGGAATACGCCATCAGCGGGATGGAGATACTGAATTTCACCATTGGGATAAACTCGGTAAATTTTGTATTCAGTGATCTTAAATTTGGGCCGCAGTTGGCGATAAGCTAAGGCCAAACACTGTTCCTTGCGAGCCAGATACAGAAGATTTTCACCTTCATTCATGGTCGCTGCACCGCCTGTAGGCATCTCAAAGACTTGTGCTTTGGGGGATACCCAGGTAATGGCATACTTTTCTTCTACAGATGCTTTGGTGAGTAATCCACCAGTGCTGCCCCCAAATAGGGGGGCTTTTCCTGTTAAAGTTTCACTCATGGTAAAGCGCTCTCCTCTAAACCAAGATTTTTATGGCATCCTATCACTGAGATGGGGGGCGACTAGAAGTTTTGTTAGGAACTGTTACAGTTGTTCATAATTAAAGGTGGCGATCGCGATTATTTTTGACGTTGAGGAGAGGGACGGCGACGACGAGAGTCTCCGCGATCGGCAGGTAGAGCTTTGCCTTTTTCGACAATGGGCAAGGTAAAGCGGAACTGGCTACCTTGATTTTTGCCTCCTGATTGGGCCCAAATTTGCCCGCCCCAGTTGGTGACAATCTGACGGCAGATAGCTAAACCGAGTCCGGTACCCCCTTTGGTACGGCGCAAGGCTCCTTCTTCTTGATAAAAGCGGTCAAAGACGGTTTCGAGGCGATTGACTTCAATACCTCGACCCGTGTCTTCAACACTCACCAGGATCATCGGTTGAGAGTGGGGAGGGTTACCGGTAAGAGTGGGGGGACGAATCCAGTCGGAACTAGAATTTTGAGTATTGAGGGTGGCAGTGATTCTAATTTGGCCTTGGGGAGGGGTAAATTTACAGGCATTGTCCAGGAGTTTGGTGAGAACTTCAACGAGCCATTCGCCATCGGCTTGAACCAGGGGTAGATCTGAGTCTAGGTCAATGACAATTTGTGGTACGGTTTTGCCGGGTTGATGCCCACGGATGCTACTGATGGCTAGATCGATGCATTCTTGGAGGGGGAGGGGTTCAGGGTTCCAATCTACCGAGCCGCTTTCGAGACGGGAAAGGGTAAGGAAGTCTTGGATGAGTTCTCGGAGGCGTTCGGCATCGTCTAGGGCGGTGTTGAGCATGACCTGTCGGAGGTCTTGGGGCATATCGGGTTCGGTAGCGAGGCTTTCGAGGCAGACTTGGATGGTGGAGAGGGGGGTACGCAGTTCGTGGCCGGTGATGGCGATGAGGTTACGGGTGGTGCGGTCTAGGGCTTCGAGTTGTTGGTTGAGGTCTTGGAGGTTAGCGTAGGCGATCGCCTGGATCAGGGCAACCCCAATTTGGGAGGCGATCGCCTGTACCAATTCGATACTACTGGCTTCCCAAGTATAACTCTGGTGACCGCAATGGTGAAGTTCAATCATGCCTAGGAGTTCTTCTTTGTAGAGAACGGGAACCATCAACCAGGAGTGGCTTCTGGCGGGAGTCATTTGGGCAGCTAGGGTGGGATGATCGAGGGAACCTTCGTTAAGGTTGCTCAGATAACCGGGTTCATGCTGCTGGACAACTTGCCGGAAGAGGGGGTGTTCACTGAGGGGCCAGGTTTGCCCTCTGAGGGAGGAGAGGACGGTAGAGTGGAGGTATTCGTATTGGATGGTCACTTGGCGTTGGGAGGCGTTGCAGGGGTAAATCAGGCAACGACAGCTTTCCATGGTTTGGCCCAGTTCTTTGGCGGCAATTTCAAAGATTTCCGCTGGGTCTAGGGAACGGCGAATGGCATCGGTGATGGAGTTGACCAATCGTTCTTTGCGTTCTTGATTGGCGATCGCATTATACGCTTTAACCAGTTTGTATTGACCAGCTTGGAGATAGGTGACCAACCGTTCAGCGAAGGGGGCAGGATCGACGGAGATGGCACTAGAGAGGGGGACATCCAGGAGGTGTTTTCGGACTTGGCTAATCTTGGCTTCTAGCTCTGGACGATAGTGTAAGATGCGCGTGAGTAAGGCGATCGCCCCCCCATGACAAATTTCGCGATCAAAAGTCCAGATCCCCTCAAATCTACGCGCTTGATCCATAGCCATTGGCCCTAGGGAGGGAGATCTTACCCCAATGGCATCTCGTTCTCGACAGATTAGACAGGTGGCATATTGTTGCCCCACAATCACTAAATGCCATTCCTGACTTAATTGATCTTGGGGATCAAAGGCGATCGTTTCATACTGCCCTGAAGCACTCTTAAATTCCGTTTCATAAGCCGCTAGTACATACACTTGGTCAGTTTTTTCCCCAATTCGGCGATACCGATTCGACTCTTGACGATAAAATCGCTCTCGCTGAAAATTGGCAATGACCAGAGGTTGATCTGACCCCGCCAGCACCTGGTCTTCCATGGCATGAGAGAGGGCAGTCAAAGAGGGCTTAAAATACATTTGCGGTCGTAGCTGAGGAAACCTTTGTAATAGGTCAGCCAGTACAGAGGTGTAATTACTCATTTTCAGGTCCGCTTGGGGAAATGGTGCTTCGCCCAGTCACGAGAACTCCACAATTGGTTCAATTTGATTTCTTCAATTTTTTATTCTATCGATTTCCTGCGCCATTTGATGCGGTCGATAGTCTGGACAATCAATCGCCGATTCCGAATTGGCGAGGTGGGGGTGTATGGTGCATTTGAGGCGATGGTCATTGGTAAAAAATTGACAGTAGGCACAGGGAATTTGATGCATTCGCTGGGCTTGAGCAATGGTGTCTCGAACTGCTTTGGCGATCGTCCAACCGATCATCCCCATTAAACTCCAAGCACTAATCATACCCATAAGACGTAGCCCTGGTTTGATCGCTACCATCCAGTCTGATAGTTGGTCAATCACTCTCAACATCACAGAGAAACAAGATTAATCTCAAATACAATAGGTTAATCTAAATCCAATTCATTTCCTCAATTAATACGAATTGTAAACCCCTTAGAATCCTCGGTCAAAAACCCTGAACAATATGGCATCATGGGATGTTGCACCGATCCATTCAGGAGATTTTCTATGAGCCTTAGACTTGGTGATACTGTTCCCAATTTTACCCAAGCTTCTTCAGAAGGAGAAATCAATTTCTACGACTGGGCAGGAGATAGCTGGGTTGTCCTGTTTTCCCATCCCGCTGACTATACCCCCGTGTGCACCACCGAACTAGGAGCAGTGGCGAAACTCAAGCCTGAGTTTGATCGGCGTGGAGTTAAAGTCATTGCTCTGAGCGTCGATAGTGTGGAGTCTCATCAGGGTTGGATTGGAGATATCAATGAGACCCAAAAAACCACCGTCAACTATCCAATTCTAGCCGATGTGGATAAAAAAGTCTCCCATCTCTATGACATGATCCACCCCAATTCCTTAAACAACTTGACCATTCGGACAGTTTTTATCATCGATCCTCAGAAAAAACTGCGTCTGAGCATCACCTATCCTGCTAGTACAGGTCGCAATTTTGAGGAAATTTTGCGCGTGATTGATTCATTACAACTGACTGATAATTATCAAGTAGCAACCCCAGTCAATTGGAAGGATGGGGAGGATTGTGTAATTGTTCCTTCTCTCAAAGATCCCGAAGTGCTCAAGGAAAAATTCCCCAAAGGCTATCAAGAGGTTAAACCCTATCTGCGGATGACTCCTCAACCCAATAAATAAACTCGAATATCATTAATTTACACTCCCTTTCCAAGAGAACTAGGGTTCTGAGGGTAGGTTAACTCGATCTAATCTGCCCTCTCAGGGAGGATCATCATGAAACTACAGTGAACATCGACGAGGAAATGGATGGATATCAAAGCGGGATTTGTGGGTGCCGTGGGTAATACACCCTTAATTCGATTAAATAGTTTTTCTGACGAAACTGGCTGTGAAATTCTGGGAAAAGCAGAATTTCTTAATCCTGGAGGATCGGTGAAAGATCGAGCCGCTTTATACATTATTGAGGATGCGGAAAGACAAGGTTTGCTGAAACCAGGAGGAACTGTGGTAGAAGGAACCGCAGGCAATACGGGGATTGGTTTAGCTCATATTTGTAATGCCAAAGGATATGCCTGTAAAATTATTATTCCTGAAACCCAATCGGCGGAAAAAATTGAGGCGTTACGAACCCTGGGTGCGGATGTGCAAACGGTGCCTGCGGTGCCTTATCGAGATCCGAATAATTATGTGAAATTATCGGGGAGACTGGCGGCTGAATTAGAGAATGCAATTTGGGCGAATCAGTTTGATAATTTAGCGAATCGCCAAGCTCATTATGACACTACTGGACCGGAAATTTGGGCGCAAACGGAGGGTAAGGTGGATGTCTGGGTAGCCTCTACGGGAACTGGGGGAACTTATGCGGGAGTAGCGATGTATTTGAAGGATCGAAATCCGCAGATTAGGGTGGTGGTGGCTGATCCGATGGGGAGTGGATTATATTCTTATGTGAAAACGGGGGAAATTAAGATTGAAGGGAGTTCGGTAACGGAAGGAATTGGGAATTCTCGAATTACGAAAAATATGGAGGGAGTGCCGATTGATGATGCGGTGTTGGTTGATGATCGCGAATGTATGCGTGTACTCTATCAGTTATTGCGTCGAGATGGATTGTTCATGGGTGGCTCAGTGGGAATTAATGTGGGAGCCGCCGTAGCCTTAGCGAAGGAAATGGGGCCTGGCCACACGATTGTTACGGTATTATGTGATGGGGGCGCTCGTTATCAGTCGAAACTGTATAATCGAGAGTGGTTAGCTGCTAAAAATCTTTTGCCTGATTAAATTCTGATGACTGATGATTTGCGAAAATATGCACCGGCTACTCAACGCAATCGAGAACCGATTTTAGAGGTGTTACAGCGGGTTTTGCCGCCTACGGGTACTGTCTTGGAAGTGGCGAGTGGTACGGGAGAACACGCGGTGTTTTTTGCGCCTCGCTTGTCACCGCGAGGTTGGTTGCCCTCAGAAATTAATCCTGAGTTGCGGGAGAGTATAGAGGCTTGGCGAAAATACTCCGAATCACTGGGGCGATCTCCGTTTCCTTGTGAAGTTTTATCTCCTCCCCTGATGTTAGATGTACAAAAATTGCCTTGGGATTTAAGGGAATATACAGAAAAAATCATGGCGATCGTCTGCATTAATATGATTCATATTTCCCCAATAGAAGCAACTTATGCTCTGATGGCAGGTGCTAAACTAGTCTTACCGCCACAGGGTATTTTATACCTATATGGTCCTTACAAACGCGGGGGGCAACACACAGCTCCCAGTAACGCCGCCTTTGATCAATCCCTACGTGCCACTAATCCTCTGTGGGGAGTGCGAAATTTAGAAGAAGTGATAGAAATTGCTCAGACGCAAAATTTACATCATGTAGAAACGGTAGAAATGCCTGCCAATAATCTCTCAGTGATCTTTGAGCGAGTCAATCCTTAGTCGTGCGTTGCCATCTGTGAGGGGCGATCGCGATCGGTGCAAAACTTACACAACATAACCATTAGATGGCTTCCACATATCTGTTAAAGCACCGTTGAGAAGCCATGGGACATGGGGAACTACTGAAGGCACTGATATAATAAGCAGATCCGTGTTTCATAGGGATAAATACTGTGACAAGTTTGCCAAGCATCTCCGACATCGCCCTTGATGTGCAAAATAATGCTCTTAAAGAAATTGACAATCTTGATAAAGAATTACAACACCATTTTCAGGCTAAGTTTTTAATTCAGCCTGCGCTTACTAGGCTATTAGTAAGTTCCCAAGCTAACAAAACAAGACCTATATATCGATGGTACAAGTACAAAGAAGCTTTCTCTGCTTCTCTTGTTGAGCTTTTATTTCAAAGATACGGGTTTAATCAGGGCAGGATACTAGATCCCTTTGCAGGAAGCGGAACGGCTTTGTTTGCCGCTAGTGGTTTGGGACTTAATGCTGATGGTATTGAATTGTTACCGATTGGTCAACAAATTATTGAGACGAAGAAAGTCCTTGATGCCGGATTTACATTCGATGATCTTGTACGTCTCAAGACTTGGTTGAGTTCGCAAATATGGAAACAGGCTGATAAAGAGTTAGATTTACCAGAATTTAGGATTACAAAAGGAGCTTATTCTACAGAAAATAAAAGAGCAATTGAGCAGTACGTCGGAGCTTGTTATCAAGAGAACGAAAGAGTCCGAGAGGTGTTGTTATTTGCTTTACTATGTGTTTTAGAGTCTATAAGCTATACTCGCAAAGATGGACAATATCTTCGTTGGGATCATCGTTCTGGTCGTGGGCAGGGTAAAAAGCCTTTCAATAAAGGTGAAATTCTAGATTTTGATTATGCTATTATCAATAAAATTCAAGAAATTATTGATGATCTGGAACCACCGACACATCAGGCAGAACTTTTTTCATTTAGGAGACTACCAGGTGAAATCAAACTTTTTAAAGGATCTTGCCTAAAGTTGCTGCCGACTTTACCTGATGCAGTTTATGACGCTGTTATCACGTCTCCACCCTATTGCAATCGATATGACTATACTCGTACTTACGCCTTGGAACTTGCATTATTAGATGTTTCTGAAAAGGGACTAATCGATCTCCGACAGGAGATGTTAAGTTGCACAGTTGAAAATCGCTCAAAAGATTTATTGACTATCAATCCAAATTGGAACTTGGCTTTAGAGACTGCGAATTCCCAACCTTTATTGCAAGCTATCCTAAACTATTTAGATAATCAGAAGCTCCAAGGCGTTTTAAATAATAACGGAATACCTAGGATGGTGAGAGGTTACTTTTATGAAATGGCTTGCGTCATACAAGAATGTTCTCGCGTACTCAAACCTGGGGCACTATTGTTTATGGTCAATGACAACGTGCGCTACTCTGGTGTAAGTATTTCAGTAGATATGCTCCTCTCTGACTTGGCAGAGAAACTAGGTTTTATCGTTGAAAATATCCTCGTTTTGCCTGGTGATAAGGGTAACAGTAGCCAGCAGATGGGAAATCATGGGCGCGATCCTTTGAGGAAATGTGTTTATGTATGGAGAAAACAGTAATCTGATCCTATGATTGCTTATCGTAACCATCTTCAGTCTAGTGATGATCTTGTAACAACCTATGAAGCGACTCGTGTGGGCTTTGTGGCACTTGCACTTGAGAAGAATCGACGGGCTACCCCTTATGTTGCAGAGGCAAGGGTGCTTCAAGCAGCAGCAAATCAAGTTAGAAATCCTGATGATTTGCTAAACGTTCAGGGTATCGAGATGGGACTGTTTACTGCGGCAGGATTATCGGACAAATCTCTTGCTCATTTGACTGCAGAGGATAAAATTGATGCGATTAACGGTCTAATTAAGAACTTTCTTGAACCAGCAGGTGCAAATTTTGTAGAGGAATTAGTCTTTAGATTTCTATTGACTCGTGGCGATACGCTCGGTGGTTCAATGCGTAATGTCGGTGGAGCGCTCGCCCAAAGGAAACTGACTCGTGCTATTCTTTCAACCCTGACCATTGCAGGTCAAAGTTACCATTGGCAACATTCAAAGACAAAAAAGTGGATAGCGATGACAAATGACGATGCAGAAATTGAGTTATCTTTACGCGGACTCAGTTGGGAGAGTGATCTTGGTAGGCGTACACTTATCTATAACCTAAATATTCCATTGGTTAAAAGTAATGTAGATCTCTGTTTGTTCAATCTTGCGCCAGAAGCACTGCCCGCGAATAAATCTAGCAAGATAGAACCTGTTGAAGTTGAGCCTTACACAATTGCCTTGGAAGAGTTGAAGGGCGGAATTGATCCAGCCGGTGCTGACGAGCATTGGAAAACGGCACAAGCGGCGCTGAATCGTATTAGACAGGCATTTGCGGCTGCTGGTCATTCACCACTGACATTTTTTGTAGGGGCGGCGATCAAGAAAAGAATGGCTGGCGAAATCTGGAAGCAATTAGAAAGCGGGACACTCAGTAATGCTGCCAACTTAAATGAGGAAAATCAAGTTGCATCTATTTCTCGTTGGCTATGTAGTTTGTAGAAGCAACAGCCACCTAACAATGCGTTGGTGCGGACGGTACAGAGGTTATCGGTGGGTGTTCAAGGTTATCTGCCGCCGCACCACTTCACCGTTGGGTCGCTTTATCTCTCAGTTGGGACAGTGCCTCAAAGTTGACGACCAAGTCACTCAGTGCTAAATTAAATTTGCTGAGAAAAGCCATAGAGCAGTGCGTTGAAATAATGTCACAGTTGCTTCACACTGAACGTTTGAGTTTGCGCTCCTGTCAAATGAGCGATTTAGATGGTCTGCATCAGCTATGGACAGAGGTTGATGTCCGAAGGTTTCTCTTTGATGATCGACAAATTACTAATGGGGAAGCAAAGTCGTTTATCGAAGCAAGTATGATGAGCTTTGATCTTTACGGCTATGGGATTTGGCTCTTTTTTGAGCATCAAAGCGATCAGATAGCGGGGTTTTCAGGTATGCTGCATTCATTAGAGGGTTCACCAAGTCTGATTTTTGGCACACGACCTCAACTCTGGGGACGAGGGTATGCAAAGGAAGCTACAGGCTCTGTACTTGACTACCTATTTGATGTGCTTAGATTGAAGAAAGTAGAGGCAGATGTTGATGAACCTAACAAAGCTTCGATTCGAGTGCTTGAGGCGTTGGGGATGTTCCAAACTCACAGAGCGATCGTCAACGAGCGTCCATTGCTTTACTATGAAATTCAAACATGGAGAAGAGAATTAACTGAAAAACTGCCAGCAACCTAACAATTCGCGTGCAGCGGATTGTTAGGTTGCTTGTGTGGAATACAAAGACTTGGGCAACCGCTGACGCGAACCGTTAGCCGGCTTCGTAATCCTGTTACTCAGTTGGTGAATTGCTGAAGCGATCGCGGTTTGCATTGAGTCCCACAGCCGCATTGGTTTGAGTCAAACGTTGAGTTGATTGACACATCTTCTAGGGAAACAGACAGGATGCCCGTACTACGGCGATTGGCGATC
>CAZTRW010000030.1:0-26514 GCA_964616725.1 uncultured bacterium | reverse complement strand
CTCAATCCCCTCAAACACAATCAGCATATTCCCGAACCATTGCACCTCTTAGAAAACAACATTACCTATCCTCTCATGTTATCTAGGCTTAAAATCGCTGGTAAGATAGGTTTCGATAAGATCGTTAAGATGGTGTTTTACGTCCGGAGAGTTTTATGGCTCGGTACACTTGCTTATTTACAGTAGCACTTCCCAATAACCACCTCCGGCAGTCGTTGATTGAGATTCTCAAATCGCTCAATATTGAGGTTCAATACAATACAGCCGATTACCTCATGGGACGGGAGCAACCCGGTAACGTCCCCTTTGCTAAACTGGTGACCGTGGAGGTGCTCATCGATCACACCACAGCCACAGAAACTGAGATTAAAATGACCTTAGTGGCTAAAAATGAAGAACTTCCCTTACAAGTCAACAACCACTGCCACAAACTCTTTCAAAAGGTCAGTGAGAAAATAGAGCAAAGCGCAACGTTGAAGCTAATTAAAACTGTTCCCGGATAGCCCTTTATCTCTCAATGAACAGTTAATCGTGAACAGTTAATCATTGTTCATTTTATCTCCCTCTTCTTCTATCTCCCCGTTATTCAGGGGAGAATGAAAACCCCTTGGTCTTTTCGGACGAAGTCCGACCTGAAAAGACTGGGGAAAACATCAATCGTCTTCACCCATCATGCCAGGACTAATTAACGTAATATCAAATTCATCGGAGGCAGGGGTGGTGACCACATTTTCTCGGACTAACAGGTAATAATTCGCTCTTACTTGAGGGCCAAAGACAATTTCGTCTTCATTCTTCAGGTCATGAGTGGGTACTTTTTTACCATTGACCATAATGCCGTTGGCGCTGCCTTTGCCCTTTAAGTTGCCATCGACAATGCGGTAGTAGTAATTGCCATCTTCCTTGGGGAGACGCACTAAAGTGGCGTGTCGGCGAGAAACAAACTGAGAGTGGAGACGGATATCGCTCTGCTCATGACGACCAATGGAGTAAACGGGAGCTTCGAGGGTAAACTCTCGTCGTCCTTTGTCGTCTTCGATAATGAGGAGATGGTTTTGGTTGGATAGGGCAGATGAAGTTTCTGTCATTTAAGCTTACGCCTTTTTGATAACGGACAATGAGGGAATGGGGGAATCTACAGAGCACCTATTTTAATGGATTCTCAGAGGATTGTGAAGTGCGGTAGCGATCGCCCAGTAGTAAAGAATTAGTCACCACCGTTACAGAGCTAACCGCCATTAACGCAGCGGCGGTGGCAGGAGAGAGCACTATCCCCCAAGAAGGGAGGAGAACACCCGCAGCCAGGGGAATCGCCAGGAGATTGTAGCTAAAGGCCCAGAAGAGGTTTTGGCTAATGGTGCGGAAGGTAGCGCGACTGAGGTGGATGGCTTTGGGCAGGTGAGCCAGACTACCGATGAGGACCACTTGGGCGGTGTCTAGGGCAACCTCTGTGGCATTTTGCAAAGTAATACCTACGTCGGCTTGAGCGAGGGCAGGAGCGTCATTGATGCCATCTCCTACCATGGCCACTTGGCGGGTAGGCTGTTGCCAACGGGAGATCGCTTCAGCTTTGCCTTCCGGTAGAATACTGGCGAGTACCGCCTCTGGTGCTAATCCCAAGGCTTGGGCGACGGTGTGAGCCACTGGGGGGCGATCGCCAGTAACCATCATTACGTCTATCCCCAGGTTCTGTAGGCGAGCGATCGTTTCCCTGGCCTCCACACGCAGCGGATCGAGCAGGGCAATACATCCTACCCATTGTCCATTTACCGCCATAGAGATAACCGTTTTACCCACTTGCTCTAACTGTGCGATCTCCTCCTGTGGGAGTGGTAGATCAATCCCTTCACTAGCTAACCAATCTGGAGTGCCCAGGAGTACGCGCTGCTGTTGGACCCATCCCTGAACCCCCAAACCGGGAAAGGTTTGAAATCGTTCTCCAGCGAGCCGGGCTGACGCCGGGGCAGCACTGAGGATAGCACGCGCCAGAGGATGATTAGTGCCTTGTTCTACAGCAGCAGCGTACGTGAGGAGTTGGTCGGCTGTCCAGTTCAGGTCAGCATTGGGGAGACAATCAGTAACAGTAGGATGGCCTTGAGTGAGGGTTCCGGTTTTGTCAAAAACGATGAGATTGATGTGGTGAAGTTGTTCTAGGGTGGCACCGCCTTTAATTAAAATGCCTTGTTTGGCTCCAATGCTTGTGCCTACGAGGAGGGCGGTGGGGGTAGCCAATCCGAGGGCACAAGGGCAGGCAATGACTAAAACAGCGATCGCTAATTTTAAGCTCAGGAGGACGGGAGAGTATACCATCTCGCCGCTTGGAGAGAGGAGTACTTCTGGCCAGATTCGGACTCCTAGAGTAACCCAAAAGAGAAAGGTGAGGGTGGCGATCGCCAACATCCCATACACGAAATAACCAGCCACTCTATCCGCCAGAACCTGAATCGGAGCCTTCTGGGATTGAGCACACTCTACCCATTGGATAATCTGACCGAGAGTCGTGTCTGAACCGATACGAGTAGTCTCAATCGTTACTGTACCCGACTCGTTTATAGTACCCGCCGTTACCCCATCACCGGGAGACTTAGAGACGGGGGTACTCTCTCCCGTAATCATGCTCTCATTCACAGTAGTTTCGCCCTTCAGCACACGCCCATCCACAGGAAATCTTTCCCCTGGCAGCACTCGTAACCATTCCCCCACTCTCACCGTTGCCGCAGCAATATCGACGGGGAAAACCTCGTCACCCGCATCAGGGGGGAGCAGATGCGCTCTCTGGGGTTGTAGAGCGAGCAGAGCACTCAAATCTGCCGCTGCTTGGCTTCTGGCTCTAGCTTCTAGGGTACGACCCAGGAGAATAAAACCTAGGAGCATGACGGGTTCATCAAAGAAGCATTCCCAGCCGGTTTGGGGAAACAGAAGGGCGATCGCACTGGTGCTGTAGGCGGCGATCGCACCCAAACCCACCAGACTATTCATGTTGGGAGAAAATCGCCACCATCCCCTAGCGCCATCGAGAATTATTTCTCGTCCTGGTAAAACCAAGGCCAGGGTGGCTAATCCCCCGTGAAAGGCCATAGTTCCCAATAGGGGCAGGTGAGGCCAGCGATGACCCAGAAACGATAGGATTAGTAGGGTAGCAGCGATCGCTAACTCTCTTAAGTAAGCTTCATGTTCTTTATAATACCTCTCTTGTGGAGAAAACACAGGAGAACTCATCTGTTCTGGAGAACGCAGTTGGCTGGGAAACCCTGATTTAGTCAGTTTTTCAGCCAGTTGCTTCCCATTAACTCGATCTCGATCATACTCTACAACCGCTATAGCAGTAACTAAATTAACATAAGCGGAGGCGACACCAGGGTGTTGTTTGAGTTGTCGTTCCACAGCTTGCACACAACCAGCACATTTCATGCCAGCAACATCTAAAGTGACGGATTCTAGGGAGGGAGCGTCTTGAACAGGCAGCAGTAGCATAGATGGTTGAGAGCATCGGAAGGGTCGTTTCCCTCCTATGATAGGGGATAGCAGAAAAGGGGGAGTAGGGGTGAATGGATTTCCCCTGTCGCCAACCTGAAGATGAGGCGAAACACCCTCCCTAGGGCAAAAATCTTGCTATCTTAATGATTAAAATATTGCCATAATACCCCCATTTAAATCAAATGTACTTAGAAATCAATCTTAACGATCGCCAAAAACGAGTGCTGCAAGCCACAGTAAATCACTATGTAGCCACTGCCGAGCCAGTTGGCTCTAAAGTCTTGGTAGAAGAATATAATTTTACAGTTAGCACAGCCACCATCCGCTCCTGTCTCAGTTACTTAGATAAATCAGGACTCCTTTATCAACCCCACACTTCTGCGGGGCGCGTGCCCTCCGATTCTGGCTATCGTCTGTATGTAGATCAGCTGATGACCCCTAACTTAAAAACCGGATCTCAGGTAGAAGCCATTTTACAAGAAAAACTCAACGGTCAACGGTGGAGTTTAGAGAGCCTATTTAAGAGAGCCGCCCAAATTTTATCTAATTTAAGTGGGTATATTACTTTGATTACCATGCCCCGATCCACACATTCTCGCCTCCATCATGTACAGTTGATCCCAGGGGATGACAAACGGGTGATGTTAATTTTAGTAACAGATACTTACCAAACTTATTCCACATTAATTGATCTTCCTCAATCGGCTGTCGCCGACCTGAAACAGGAAAGCTGGCCAGAGCCAAACTGGGAAAAAATATCCAGAGAATTACAGATCTTATCTAACTTCTTAAATGATAACTTGAAAGGACAACTATTAGGAGAATTAGAAAGCTTAGACTGGACTGGGTTAGGGATAGAATTTCAACATTACAGAGAGCATTTAACTCAGATTTTGAAGGAGATTAAATATCGACAAAATCCCTCTGGGTATACAGATATTTGGGTCAGTGGTGTTTCGGAATTATTGCGACAACCTGAGTTTTCTCAACTGCAACAAGTACAAGCCTTAATCTATTTGCTTGAAGAAGAGCCAATACACCTACTCCCTCTCATCTCTCAAACACCAGATGAGGAAAAAAAATCCAATCGGGTGAAAATTTGGATCGGTACAGAAAATCCCTTAGAGGCGATGCACAGTTGCGCTTTAGTGGCATCCTCTTATTGTCGCGGTTCGGTTCCTGTGGGAAGTGTAGGAGTGGTTGGCCCCACGCGCATGATGTACGAAAATGCGATCGCCACTGTTGAAGCAACAGCAGATTATCTGTCAGAACTTCTGAGCTAATCAGTCATCTCCCAATTACTCCAGTAAACCTTTTGGAGGCGTAATTTCCACTCTCCCCTGTTCGAGATCCACTAGGGGAACAATAGTCTCCACAAAAGGAATTAACACCGTTTTCGATTTGGCTAATTTCCCACGAGCAGCGCGGATTTTACTCTTGCGATTGGGGAGAGGAGCGCCGGGGGGTTTCTCTCGCTGTGGAATCACCATAATTTTTTCCCCCGCTGCCGACTCTAACTGGACTTCGAGTAAATCATTTCCAGCAGAAATCACATCGATGACGACACCTAATCGTTCCCCCGTAGGTTGTAGCCAGACTTCTAGTCCTAATAAATCTCGCACATGATATTCTCCTGGAGCTAAAGGAGGGCGATCGCCCGCCGGCACCAAAATCTTAGCCTTTCGCAATGCCTCCGCCTGCTCGCGAGTCTCCACACCCTCAAGCGCCACCACATAAACCCCTTTCCCTGGAATTAATCGACCCTCTAACAACTCTATCGGTTGGGGAGTCGTCTCTCCCACCCGTTGTATCCAGCGAGTGCCCGGCACCAAAAATCGTTCGGGAAAATCTGAATCGGGATACACGCGCACCTGTCCCTCCAATCCTTGAGCCGCCACAATGTGACCGATCTCAATCCACTCCTGTTCCCTCATAACTAATCAGCATTATCGCTAATGAAAGTGAACTTGTATGACTTTAACTACAAACTTAGGCAAAGATGACGAAAATGATCTCCACGTTGCTCAAAGTTAGCATACTGATCAAAACTAGCACAGGCAGGGGAAAACAAAACCACTTTTGCCTGTAATTGTCGCGCTAAATCTAGGGAACGGGGAAGTGCTCGCTCCAGGGTTTCCACAATTTCATACTGGGAATATCCACTCTGTTGCAATCGCCCCGCAAAGGCAGGCGCAGCCTCTCCAATGAGTAAAACAGCCGCCGTTTTGGCTTGAATTTTAGCTAACCATTCAGTATCATCTCCTTCTTTGGCTTCCCCTCCCGCAATTAAAATTACAGGAGCAGCAACGGCTGATAATCCCACCGCCGCAGCATCATAATTAGTGGCTTTGCTGTCATTAATAAAATCAATTTGATCGAGACTGCGAATCATTTCGAGGCGATGGGGAACACCGGGAAAACGTTCAATGGCTTTTTGAATCGCTTCCGGCTCAATTCCTGCTAAACGGGCTGTGGCTACTGCCATCAGGAGGTTTTGCTGATTGTGAACTCCCACCATTTTTAAGGCGGCTGCGGGTAAAATTGGCTCAGATTGAGCGATTACCCATCCGTTTTCCAGATAGGTTCCTGTGTTGGGCGAACCTAACAGATGGTTTTTCCCGTGGATGCTAGTCCAGTGAGCTTGTGGCCATTCTGCTAATCCGAGTTGATGGAGATAGGGATCGTCGCCATTGATGATCTGATGGTGCGATCGCCGTAATAATTGTGCCTTAATTTGATAATAATTTTCTAGGGTCTTATGGCGATTGAGATGATCGGGAGTAAAGGTAGTCCATACCCCAATCTGAGGGGATAGGGTAGAAGAGGACTCAATCTGATAACTACTAATTTCCGCGATCGCCCAATCGGGACGTTGATCCTCTAAGGCTAACTCGCAAGCGGCATAGCCAATGTTACCACACGCAGGAGCGTGGTAACCGGAGGCTTGAAAAATCGCTGCAATCAAGGCGGTGGTAGTTGTTTTCCCGTTGGTACCCGTGATGCCTACCCAAGGAATTGTGGGAAGAGATTGCCATGCTAATTCCATTTCTCCTAGGGTATCAATTCCCCGTGCTCTTGCCTCTGCTAATACGGGCAAATCCCAGGGAACTCCGGGACTGACCACAATTCGCTCAGGAATTTCTCCCTCTTGTAAGGTAAAAGAATAGCCCAGATCACAAGGAATGCCCATGTGATTGAGGAGAGCCTGTTGTTGGCGTAGGGGTTCTGAGATGGAGCGATCGCTCACCTTCACTCGCCATCCTTGACGCTGTAAAAGCTTTGCTGCTGCTATACCCGATTTACCTAATCCAATCACATGAGCAAGACGCATATTAAGGATAAATCATACTGGTAGAGAACGTTTTTGATCATAGGCATAAAACGGACATCCTCATCAAGGAGATCGCCATACTCCTGCTCAGTCGCTCCGCGATCGGCTACAATAACGAGGGCAACTAATTGGTGCCCTCAGAACGGCAACGTGCTCTGCACACTTTCTGGCACATGACACAGTTCAATACTGCTTTCACCATTTTTCTAAGCCTCATTGTAGAAGCTTTTCCCTTTCTGTTGCTGGGAGTATTGCTCTCTAGTGCCTTATTGCTCTTTGTGGATGAACGCCAACTCTTGCAATTCATACCAAAACACCCTTTTCTAGGAGCACTCGCCGGGAGTACCATTGGTTTTTTGTTTCCCGTGTGCGAATGCGGCAATGTGCCGGTAGCGCGACGATTTTTGCGGCAAGGATTTCCTCCCTCGGTTGCCATTGGCTTTTTATTGGCAGCTCCCACCATTAACCCCGTCGTGATTTGGTCTACGTGGACTGCCTTTCGAGATCAACCAGAATTGGTGGTGTGGCGCGTGGTGTTTTCTTGGTTAATTGCCACGAGTATTGCCTGGATGTTCAGTGTACAAGCGGATTTACGTCCGTTGCTACAACCGGGAATGGTCAAGCAAATTCCGGTTCCCGCAGGGTTAGAGGTGAATGAGCGTCCTGCCTTACTACAACCGGGAACCTATATTATCGGTAGTGGGGGTCAAACCCTACCCTTAGATGGGTCAAGTTGGGATAGAACCCAGTTACCCCCAGAGTTGATTAACTTGTCTTGGTCCTATCGGTGGCGCTTGTTTCTAGATAATACGGTGCAGGAGTTGCGAGAGTTGGGAGGGGTGTTGATTATTGGCAGTGCGATCGCCGCCATCATTCAAGTCGGCATCCCCCGTGATATCATCCTCAGTGTCGGCACTGGCCCAGTCACCTCCATTATCGCCATGATGGTGTTAGGTGCCGTAGTGTCCATTTGTTCTACCGTCGATGCCTTCTTTGCCCTCTCCTTTGCTTCCGTCTTTACCAGCGCCTCCCTACTTTCCTTTCTCATCTTTGGGCCGATGATTGACATTAAAAGCATTGGTTTAATGCTGTCAATGTTCAAAGCCAGGACAATTATGTACATCTTAGTTTTAGCGGCGCAGTTAACCTTTGTGTTAACCTTCCTTTATCAGATGATGGACTAATTCTAAGGCATGATTGATAAACTCCGTTTGCCCCAACGTTGGCTCCCTAGTTTAGATCTCTTCACCACGGGATTGTGGGGAATTTTGCTGATTGAGCTATGGATCACACAAGAGTTAAAATTACTAATTCATCCAGCTTACCATTGGTTAACGATTGTAGCTGGGTTTTTGTTGATTGCTCTGAGTGGGATTAAAGGGTGGCACCTGTGGAGTCATTCTCGCCAAAGTTTAGTCCATCGGAATCGTACGGCGATCGCGGGAGGCGATCATATCACTTTATTGCCTCAAAGCTTAAGCAGTCTGATATTATTAATCACGGCGATCGCTGCCTTCACAATTAAACCCCAAGCCTTTACTTCCGCTACTGCCTTAGAACGAGGGGTGAATAATTTTGTGCCAGTAACTGAAGTGACCCCCCAATCCTTCACCAATATTACCAAACCTGAACAACGCTCCTTAGTAGAATGGGTAAGAACTCTTAATGTCTATCCCGAACCTGATGCCTATACTGGTCAAGAAGTCAATGTGAGTGGTTTTGTCATTTATCCCCCCGATTTTCCCCCCGATTATATTTTAGTTTCTCGGTTTATTATTACTTGTTGTGCTGCTGACGCTTATCCGGTCGGATTGCCCGTCAAATTAAATCAAACTCGGGAACTATATCGTCAAGATAGTTGGGTACAAATTCAAGGCAAAATGGCCACCCACCTCTTGAATAATAACCGTAAATTAGTCATTGAAGCCCAGGAGATTCAGCCGATTTATGAACCTAAAGATCCCTATAATTTTTAAAGATAAACGCGCCATTCCCCAATCTCAGTGAAGTCGATTGTGGAGGAAAAGCGGACAATTGTGAGGAAAATGAATAATGATCACGTTGTTAATTATTCATTGTTAATGGTTAATTGAAGAACAACTGGCGATAGGTTAAATGCATTAGTCATGAAATGGTTACGCAGTTGGGAAATCTTTTCCCCATCCCACATGAAAAATTGGCAACCATTGGATCGAGTGGGGACTACAGCAGCGATCGCTCTTTTAATCCTCAGTCTCATTTTAGTCACATTTGGAAGAGGTGCAGCACCAAAAGTCCGGGAATTTAGCTGGCAAAATCAGACCATTGGTGCTAAAGATAAAGCCTTTATTCTGCAATTTAGTCATCCGATGGATCGGGCCAGTGTAGAAAACAACTTAAAAATTAATCCCCTATTATCAGGAAAACCCAGTTGGGCCGGCCGGAGAATGGCCTATACCCTCAATAAACCCGCTCCCTATGGCACAGAATTTGAAATCGAAATTGCCGGAGCCAAAGATCAGTATTCCAACGGCAAAAGTGGCACTACGATTGCGCCCTTTATAGGAAAATTTAGAAGCCGCGATCGCGTCTTTGTCTACATCGGCAATCAAGGAGAAGAAACCGGCCGCCTTATCCTCTACAACCTAACGGAAGGAGAAGCCAAAATTCTCACTCCCCCTAACCTAGTAGTGATGGACTTCAAACCCTATCCGAATCGCGATCGCATCCTCTTTTCTGCCAGAGATAACCAGGAAAACCCAGACCCAATCATCGAACAAAAACTCTACACCGTCACCACCGGTATTGAACCAAAAACCAAATCAGGAATTATCGAACAAATCCTAGACAATCAAACCTATCAAAACCTCAAATTTGATTTGTCCGCCGATGGCAAAACCATCGTTGTCCAGCGTGTCAATCGCCAAAAACCCAGTGACTTTGGTCTCTGGGTGATTCCCGCACAAGGAGATCCCTACCCCATGAACAATCAACCCGGCGGGGATTTCCTAATTACCCCCGATTCCCAAGCGATCGCCCTCCTGCAAGGAGAAGGAGTGGCGTTGATTCCCCTCTATCCCAACCGAGATCAACCGACTAACCAACCCCTAGAATTTTTGCCCAAATTTGGTCAAGTCCTGAGTTTCGCTGCCGATGGCTCTGCCGCTACCATGGTCAAATATAACCCAGACTTCACGCGATCGCTCTACCTAGTCAACAACCAAGGCAAAGAACAAGAACTCCTCAAAATCAAAGGCTCCATCAACAACTGTCAATTTGATCCCACCCTCACCACCCTCTACTGTCTCCTCTCCAAACTCATCGAAGGAGACACCGACATCTACCAAGAACTCCCCTACATTACCGCCATTAACCTCAACACCAACGAACAAATACCCCTCATCGGCTTACCCAATCAACGCGATATTCAAATGAGCCTATCTCCTGACGGCATCGCTCTTTTATTTGACCACATCCAAATCGATCCGGATTCCCCCCCTCCCCACCTCAAAGGAGAACCCACTCCCCACAGCAACCTTTGGGTACTCCCGATCATCGATCCTCAAGCCCTGATCAAAGGAATGCAAGTCCAACCCGAAGAACTCCCCTTAAGCGGATTTCGTCCCCAGTGGTTACCTTAACCCCTTGCCAGTACACTAAGGGTGATTGGGGTAAAAGCACAGGTGATTAAACCCTTGGTTTTTGCTTCAGCTTAGGGAACCCTTTACCAGTTTTCATGGAAACACAAGAGCTACTCAATCGCTATCGACAAGGAGAACGAGATTTTGCCCATGTAAACCTCAGTGGGGCTAACCTGAGTGGGAATAATCTCCGCCAAATCGATTTGACGGGGGCTGATCTAACCGGAGCCAATTTAGCTTGGGTAACATTAAATGAAGCGAACCTCACAGGGGCTTGTTTGCGACACGCTGAATTATCCAACGCTGTATTAACCAGTAGTCAATTAAATCGCTCCAATTTAAGTGGTGCGAATTTAACTAAAGTGGATCTGCGTTTAGCCCTGATCCAGTATGCTGAACTCAATTGGGCAACCCTGACAGAAGCAGACTTGACCAGTGCTGACTTACAGCATTCTACCCTAGACCAAATCAACTTAGAAAAAGCCAAACTCGCTAGTGTCAACTTAACGGGCGCAGAGTTGATGGAATCAAATTTACGTCATGTTAATTTAACTGGAGCTAATCTAACTCGTGCTAATTTGCGTGAAAGTCATTTAGAAGATGCCAATTTACGCAATGCTATTTTAGTCGAAGCCAATTTGACCGAGGCCAATTTACTCAATTGTTGCTTAAGATCGGCTAATTTAAGTCGCGCCGATTTACATCGGGTGATTCTGACGGGAGCCGATCTCAGTGATGCGACTTTGGATTATGCTGATTTGAGCCGCGCCGATTTAGCGGGAGCTTATTTGCTGAAAACAAGCTTTAAAAATGCTCATTTGTTACGCACTAATCTGCAAGAAGTCTATTTACTTCAAGGAAATTTAAGTCATGCTAATTTGCGAGGTTCTAATTTGCGGCGAGCAGACTTAAGTGGTTCTTATTTAAGTGATGCTAATTTGGGTGAAACGGATTTAACGGATGCCTTGTTATTAGAAAGTCGATTGATCAGAACAATTTTAGATGGTTCTAATTTAACAGGAGCTTGTATTCAAAACTGGAAAATCGAAGGAGTGGATTTATCTAAGGTTGAGTGTAAGTATGTCTGGAGACAGTTTAATTTTACCACCAAAAGTCCCACGAGTCGCTATCCAGCCGGTAGGGATTTTGAGCCAGGAGAATTGGGCCGGGAATATCAAGAGAGTAGTACGACGATTGATGTTTTATTTACTGAGGCTCCTAATTGGGAAGTGTTGGTGTTTACTTTGGCAGAATTGCAGCAGGAAAACCGAGATTTAAATTTAAGTATTGAGTCTTATCTGCCAATGGATCATGGCTATTTACTGAGATTATTGGCCAATCATGTGGTCAATGCCAAAATTGTTTCTGAGCAAATTTTAGGCTTGTATCCAGAGGTGAAAGAGCGATTTTCTTTGTGTCGAAATCAGTTGTTGAGTGTGTTAAAGCATCCTTCTGTGACTGAATCTCACCCGGTGGTGGCTCAAAGTCTACCGCCGCCACCGCCGCCGCCGAAACCGGTACTCGATCGCCAACAGCAGCTTTATCAGGAAACCTCGAAACAAATTAAAACGATTCTCTTCTCTCAGATGCCTGATCAGTTTGTCTTTAATATTCAGCGATTGTTGGATTATTTAAGACAGGAAGGAATTGGTTTAGAAGAGCTTCAGAAGAAAGTGATTGTCACGGCAATTGTGCAGCGGGGACAACAGGAAGAGGCGTTTTGGCACAGTTTGATCGAATGGGAAAAAAAGGCTTCTGTGGAGATGCGAAATTCGATGATGGGAAAGTCGGTGCGTGTGGCGATCGCCATTCTCTGGAAAAAACAACAACAAGAAAATCCCACGGAATAGAGTCGAGGCAAACCCAGAGATCTGCCCCTGATCGTCATTTCAAAAACCGGTTGAGTCCGTTTCAGGATCAGCCATTTTTTCAGGAATTACAATGCGATCAAATTCTGCTGCTGAAATATAGCCCAGTTCGAGACAGGCTTGTTTGAGGGTGAGATCTTTCTCTAAGGCATGGTGAGCAACTTGGGCGGCGCGATCGTAACCGATCGCTGGACTCAACGCCGTTACTAACATCAGGGAGGCTTCGACATAACTTTGAATCCGTTTCCGATTGGCTTGGAGTCCTTTGAGGAGAAACTCGGTGAAATTATGGCAACTGTCTCCTAGGAGAGTAATGGATTCTAATAAGTTAAAGATCATCATGGGTTTGAAAACATTTAACTCAAAATGACCTTGGGAACCGGCAATACTAATGGCGGTATCGTAACCGATCACTTGAGCGGCAATCATGGTCATGGCTTCACATTGGGTGGGATTGACTTTACCGGGCATAATGGAAGAACCAGGTTCATTTTCTGGGAGAATGAGTTCTCCTAAACCACATCGGGGTCCACTGCCTAAAAAGCGGATATCGTTGGCAATTTTCATTAAGGAACAGGCTAGGGTTTTGAGGGCACCGCTAGTCATGACGATCGCATCATGAGCGGCGATCGCCGCAAATTTATTGGCAGCAGAGATAAAGGGATATCCGGTTAAATGATGAATTTTACGAGCTACTAATGGCGCAAATCCTGGGGGAGCATTCAGCCCTGTGCCGACGGCAGTTCCGCCCAGCGCGAGTTCATAGAGATCGGGAAGGGTTTGTTCAATTCTTTTTAAGTCGGCTCCTAGTTGGGCTACATAGCCGGAAAACTCTTGACCCAAGGTGAGGGGCACGGCATCTTGAAGATGGGTACGACCAATTTTGACAATATCGGCAAATTCTGTTGATTTTTGTTGCAGGGTATCTCGCATTTGGATCACTTTCGGGATCAGATGTTGATGCAGGGCGAGGACTGCGGCAATATGCATGGCGGTGGGAAAGGTGTCATTGGAGGACTGACCTAAATTGACATGATCGTTAGGATGAATGGGGGTTTTGCTGCCGAGAGTCCCCCCCGCAAGGGAGATGGCTCGATTGGCAATCACTTCATTGACATTCATGTTGCATTGAGTGCCACTCCCTGTCATCCATACCCGTAGGGGAAAATGATCGTCTAGCTCGCCGGCAATAATTTCATCGGCAGCTTGGATGATTAACTTGGCTTTGTCTTCTGGCAGTTGCCCTAGCTCTTGATTGGTGATGGCGGCAGCTTTTTTGAGGATGGCAAAGGCGATAATTACTTCTTTGGGCATGAGATTGTTGCCGATGGAGAAGTATTTGAGCGATCGCTGGGTTTGCGCTCCCCAATAGCGATCGCTTGGTACTTCAATGTCGCCCATGCTGTCTCGTTCTATCCTCATTGCCTTGGTCCTCCTTTTCCCGATATGTTGATTGTAAAGGGGGCAGGAAATCCCGAAAAGAGGGGAGCCAACATCGATTTTGCTTAATATTTCTTCTCAATATTTCACTGTGTAAAGAGTCATCAATTTGTGTAAATAATGCTGGCGGAATGGGAAAATCATGCTATGGTAAAAAGTATAGACACCAAGAGCAAAGCAATCACATCGCTAAAAGCACAATTAGCCTGGGTTCTGGAATCGGTGTCTCCCTCCGAGAATCCAATTGCAGTTGAACACAGTCCTTCCCCATAGTGGCAGACCCCCTGAAGTATCAGCGGTTAAGCCAAACCCTTAAGTCCGGAAAGACAGGATTGTGAGAAAGCACAAAAAGTGTGACTGCAACCCTTGTAAACCCTAGTAAGCTCATCAACTTGTCCGTTTTTTTAACTCATAAAACCCTGAAATCTAGAGTTTCTAAAGGATATTTTGTCTAGGTCTAGCCGCCTCCGGTTAGACCTAAAATGCGTTTAAAGGGGCTAAAAACGTGCCCAAAGGGTGAGATACTATTGATGGGACTTTTGCTAGAGGTCTAATGTTGATGCCATCTGAATATCTCCTGACGCGAAGGTTAGGGAAAGCTGGGGGAGTACCCCGACAACGATGGGAAATTTTTCCGGCTCATGGTGATGTGATCGGTTTGGCGCAACAGCTTCAGGTGTCACCTTTAATTGCTCAGGTGTTGATTAATCGGGGAATGGAGACGATAGAAGCTGCCCAAGCATATCTTAATCCAGATCAACTGGCCCTTCCCCATCCTCTAGAGGAGTTTCCAGATTTAGGTAAAAGTGTAGCGCTATTGAAGCAGGCGATCGCCAACCGACAAAAAATTGCTATCTGTGGGGATTATGATGCAGATGGCATGACAAGTACAGCGCTGTTGCTGCGCGCTCTTTCCCATTTAGGCGCTCAGGTAGAGTATGGCATTCCCAGTCGGATGAAAGAAGGATATGGCATTAATTGCCGCCTCGTAGAAGAATTCCATCAGGAAGGAGTCCACCTAATTCTCACGGTAGATAATGGTATTTCTGCCTATGATCCGATTGCGCGAGCCATTGAATTGGGCTTAAAAGTTATTATTACCGATCACCACGAATTGCCACCCCAGCTACCGCCAGCTACGGCAATTTTGAATCCGAAATTATTACCGCCCCATTCTCCTTATGGGAGTTTAGCGGGGGTTGGGGTAGCGTATATTTTAGCGATTAGTTTAGCCCAAGAGTGGGGAGAAGCGGCAGCTATTTATCCCCTTTGTTTAGAGTTATTTACCTTGGGAACGATTGCAGATTTAGCGCCGTTAACGGGAGTGAATCGTCGCTGGTTAAAGCGGGGATTAAAACGGTTACCGCACTCAGAAATTCCAGGAGTCCAAGCGTTGATTCAGGTGTCTGGGGTAAGGGGGAATCAGTCTGATTTAAAACCGGAGGATATTGGCTTTCGTTTGGGACCAAGAATTAATGCGATTGGTCGTCTTTGTGATCCGCAAATTGTGATTGAATTGTTAACGACAGAAGATCGGGGAATTGCGTTGGAAATGGCGATGAGGTGCGAGCAAATTAATCGTCAAAGACAGGAGTTATGCGAGCAGATTAATCAAGAGGCGATCGCCACGATTGAAGCAGAAAAAATTCCCCTCTATGATGAGCAGGTTTTGGTGCTAGTTAAACCTGATTGGCATCATGGAGTGATTGGGATTGTGGCTTCCCGTTTGGTGGAGAAATATGGAGTCCCCGTGTTTCTCGGTACCTATGAAAATCCATATCATATCAGGGGTTCAGCGCGGGGAATTCCTGAATTTCATGTGTTTGAAGCGCTGCAATTTTGTGATGATCTGTTGGGAAAATATGGGGGACATCGAGCAGCAGGAGGATTTTCGTTAGCCAGCCATCAGTTAGGAGCCTTTCGAGAGAGATTAAGTGAGTTTGCCCAAGGATGTTTACGCCCAGAATGGCTAAAGCCGCTGATTGCTGTGGATGGCTTGGCTCATTTTTCTGATCTGACGGTAGAACTCTATCGTGAAATTGATCGGTTGCATCCCTGTGGTGTCGAGAATGATTTACCGATTTTTTGGACTCCCCAAGTGAGGATTGTGGCACAAAAGTTAGTGGGGAAAGGCCATATTAAGCTCACTGTAGCAGAACAGAAGAGTCAGCGGTTGATGGAGGCGATCGCGTGGCGTTGGCAAGATTACTTTCCTCTACCTTCTCCCTTGGATATTGCTTACACACTCCGAGAAAATCATTGGAATGGCAATACCACCCTGGAGCTAGAATTAGTAGGCGTAAGAGAGCTTCAGAAGGATGCTATTTAATTCTCCAGGGGTTTATTTGTGTGGGTGGAAGCATTCCGCCATTTTTTCCACCAAGGATTAATCAGCAGAGTGGCTCCTGTGCCTAACATCCACAGAACCCCTAAACCATTGAGAAAGATATAAAAAGACTCTAGGGTATCTCCTAAATAGTCTCCTTGATGAATTACAATCAGGAAATGGACTTGCTCGTGGGTGAATCCTAACCACTTTTCGCCTAACTGATAACCCATTCCTGTGACGACGGTAATCAAGAGGGGGAGAAGGACAATGGGGGCAAGCACTTTATGGAGTGTCCGAATGGTTAGTTTAGCCATAATCACTATATTTTAGCACTGAGAGAATTATCACTATATTTTAGCACTGAGAGAATTAGTGGAAGCTTTGGTGTGATCGCTCAAGATCTCATAGCCCTCTTCAGTCACCAATACAGTATGCTCAAATTGGGCTGATAAACTGTTATCTACGGTCACCACTGTCCATTGATCTGGTAATACACGAGTCACTTTTGATCCTGCATTCACAATTGGTTCAATCGCCAGCGTCATCCCTGGGCGTAATTTCACATTGGGTAAGGCATGGGTGCGAAAATTAAATACTGCAGGTTCTTCGTGTAAATTCCGCCCCACTCCATGCCCAGTATAATTTTCAACGATAGTATAGCCATGGGGTTTCACCACATCCTCAATGGCTCCAGCAATATCCAGTAAGAAATTCCCGGGTTTGACTTGACTAATCCCAGCATACAAAGCTTTTTCTGCCACTTCCATTAACTTCTGCGCTGCGGGGGAAATTTTACCGACAGGAATAGTAATACAAGAATCGCCGTGAAATCCCTGATAGTAGGCTCCTGTATCTACTTTGAGCAAATCCCCAGATTTGAGGCGCTGTTTTCGGGAGGGGATGCCGTGAACCACTTGATGATTGACAGAAGCACAAATGGCTGCCGGGAAACCGTGATATCCCTTAAAACTTGGTGTTGCGCCCATCTGACGAATTCGTTGTTCTGCATAGGCATCGAGATCGGCGGTGGTCATGCCTGGTTTGACTAATTCCGCAATTTCCCGGAGGGTTGTGGCGACAATTTGACTGCTAATGCGCATAAGGGCGATTTCTGCCTGGGATTTGGTTTCAATCTGGCTATGGCGTTGTGTGAAGCTAGGGGGGAGGAAGGATTTGGGGAGGAGTTGGGTTAAAATTTTCATGTTAATTTTTAGTGATCAAAAGCCGAGGGTTTTGAGGGCGATCGCCTGTGCGTCTGGCATTTGTCCATAGGTAAACACATAGGGAACACCTGGGGGCAGTTGGGGACGCAATACCTCTAGAATATAAGGACTACCATAAACCACCAGGGCCTGCAAGTTGCCTGTCTTTGCCAAGTGCTCGAACCAGGCGATCGCCCTAGTATTGAGGGTGGCGCTGCCACGAAATGCATAGCCCCGCACAAACAATTGTAACAGGGTAGGCGAGTTCCAGTCTGGGGGAATTACCGGTGGAGTGTGGCCATCCACTAGGTAAAATTGATACCCTTTTTCCTGGGGTAAGGTCAGGGCAGGAGCGGGTTTGGCTAAGACACTACAATCGAGGGCATCATCCACGATGACTAAATTGATACCTCCTGAGTGAGGGAGGGCTAAAAATCCTGTAGTGATTTGTGATTCCCGCACAATGGACTGGACGCAAGCACGGGTATCTGGGTTTGCCATTCCCCTCCAACCCTGGGGTGAATCTGCTGGGAGGGCAACCTGTTGTTTGGCGTGCCAAATCCTCTCTACGGAGGCGTAGATCTGTTCGGGAGCAATTTTACCCTCTGCTACGGCTTGACAAACTGCCGCGATCGCCCCTGGGGGATCTTGAGGCATCAGGAGCACATCTACCCCTGCTTGCACGGCTAATACGGCCGCTTCCTTGGCTCCATAATGGCGAGAGAGGGCACCCATCACCAAGGCATCTGTCACAATTAAACCAGTAAATCCCAGGGTGTGACGTAATTTTTCTCTGAGAATCACAGGGGATAAGGTAGCAGGTTTTTCAGTATCCCAGGAGGGAATTACCAGATGCCCTGTCATGATACTATCTACACCCGCGGCGATCGCCCCGCGAAAGGGGACTAGCTCCATCTCCTCCAACCGCCTCAGTGAATGGGGTAGCACCGGTAACTCTAGATGGGAATCAACCACCGTATCCCCATGACCCGGAAAATGCTTGGCTGTTGTTAAGACGGGATGGCACTTAGCTCCCTGGATATAGGCTTGGATCAGATCGCTGACGAGAGTCGGATTTTCCCCAAAGGCTCTCACATTAATCACAGGATTATCAGGATTATTATTGATATCCGCTACCGGAGCATAAATCCAATTGATCCCCACTGCCACACTTTCCCTGGCCGTCATTTCCCCCATTTGTCGGGCATACTGGCACGCGAGGGTGGGGGAAGTTTGGCTAATTGCGCCTAGAGCCATGGGAGGGGGAAAATGAGTTGCGCCCGCAAACCGTTGTCCTACTCCCTCTTCCACATCAGCACCGATGAGCAAAGGTAGGGGCGCAAGCTGTTGTAAGGAACGGACGCGATCGCTTAATTCTACTGCACCCCCCCCTACTAAAATCACGCCTCCTACCCCTAACTCCCCAATCCACTGGTATAACTGCTCATTAGGAGGTTCCCACTGAGGATAGCGGATTTGATGGTCGAACAAAAACCCCGTGGCACGCACCACCACCATTTGCGCCACTTGTTGGGGCAAGGTTAAGGCAGAGGGATGGGGCAAGAGTTTAGTCATTCTCTGCTTCCGAGAGTTCTTGCTCTGAGTCTTCTAGGGGGTGATGTTCTTGAGCAATTTGGTTAATCAAATTCAGGAGGCGATCGCCCCGCTCTAAAGAAGTATCCTCCAAAAAGATCACTTCTGGCGATCGACGCAACTGCATCCGATGGCTCAATTCATAACGCACATAAGGAGTCGCCGATCTCAACCCTTCCATCGTTTCTGCTTTCGCTTCCTTCGTGCCGTAGATACTCACAAAAATCTTCGCATGCTGCAAATCACCCGACACATCCACATCCGTAACACTGACCATACCAGCACCTACTCGGTCATCTTTGATGCCATGGATTAACATCTGACCGACTTCGCGTTTAATTTGGGAGGACACGCGAGACACACGACGACTATTAGCCATAAGACTTCCTCCACTTCCTAAATAATACATTGCTTCGTCATCCCGTTTGCATCCCGATCACCAGGACGTTTCAAACTGGAGACAATCCTAGCATAGCCCGTAAGGTGAGGGTTAGGAAGACCAAAACCGAAATCAGTAATCCTAACGTAGCAACAGCCGTCACCGGACGATCAAACCAAGGCTTGATCGCTGCAAACAAAAAGAAGAAAATCCCCAAGGTAAAACTAATCAAATAGCGGGGATAGCGTGATACGTTTTGGAAAAAGTCTCCCATAATCAGTTTTAGGTAAAAAGGCTTCTTGTTATTGTAACCCTGATACTTCCCCTCTTCACTCCCCTGCCCTCAATCTCTCATCTCTCCCACTAGCTGCCACCCTTGCCTCCTGTTCTTCTCGCCGTTCCTGAGATTCCTTCTCGAATATATAGTATTAGGAATTGCTCACCAGTAAGCTTTATTCCACTACTTCCACAATTTTATTGGTCTGTTGACCTGATTCAGACAGGTATATGCCTAACAAAATAGCGATAAAAGCTAATCCATTCACGAGATTTAAGCTTTCAGCAAAAATTACCCAGGCTAACATTGCTGCAATAGCTGGCTCTAGTAAAAGAAAGAGAGAAGCAAATCCTGATGAAACTCTTTTGAGACTATAAAATACAGCTCCTATCCCCATTCCTGTACAGACAATACCGAGAACACTTACTGCTAGCCATCCTGACAAGGAAATAGGAAAAACTCTATCTTCGACGATAAGAACAACTGGCAGAAGTAACAAACTACTGAGAAAACTGCACCACACAAGTATAGTTGTTGCTGAAAACTTCACTCTCAGCCGTTCTGCGAGCAGAAATGAAGCCGCATAGAAAACAGCAGAGAGTAAAGCAATGCCGTCAGCCAGGAAGGTGTCAGTGGCAATTTGTAAATCTTCAATGCCAATAGAGATAGCTCCTCCTACGGCTACCAGCATACCTATGACAAATCGGCGATCGAAAGAATGACCTAAAAATAGCCAACCTCCCAATGTAGCGAAAATGGGAGTTAAATTATGAAGTATATTAGCATTGGCAACACTGGTTTGAGTCAGAGACCAAGCCCAGCAGACTAAGCAGGCAGCATTAAAAATAGCTGATACCAAAAAGAGAGCGAAATCCCCAAGGGTGTAATTATGCTGCATAGACAACTCTGGGGATTTTGGGTTGAGTAAGGCATTGATAATTTTCCATAGACTGAGAGCGATCGCCACTATCCACATCCGGTTAAAAATTATCGCATTTGCCCCAAGCTCTTGTGCCGAAAATCGGATAAAAATTGGTGCAATAGATAGAGCTAATACCCCAACCGACAAGGCAATTATTGCATCCCAACTGTATGTTTTCGACAAAGGTTTTTCTGGTGATTCTAGTTGTTGTGTCATTGGACAAAATTATTTTCAAAATCTAGACCGCAATTTATGTTCGAGTAGGGGTGAAGCATTTGGGCGACAATTTATGTTGAAAACCCTAAATATACAGTCCAAATGCTTCACCCTTTCCAGGATCTCCAAACAGGCTCTACCGGATAGTTTATTTGTTGGAGATGCTTTAAACTTCAAATACTTCCCGGCAATTTGTCAAGACAGGCTTTGAGTTTTTCTGCTAAAACCCGAACATGAGGTTTAGACAGAAGGGTATAATGATCTCCGGGTACCCAGTGGATATCTACTGAACTCAGAGAAAAGTTTTCCCACCCCCAAGATGGAGTTTGCTTGACTTCAAGCGGTTCCTTTATCTCTGCCCAATCTGGAAATCCTTCAATCGCCCGAAATATACTGATAGAAGTAGGGGTTACTTTTTCAGGAAAATAGCTAACCTGAAGACAAGTTTTATAGACTTGCAACATTCCCTTAATTGGTAGCGTTCCAGCTTTTGGTGGAAGTAGATTCACTTTTTGCAACTGCTTTTTGAAGTAGTTTAATTTCTCTTCAGACTCTAAATCAACTAACTTTTCCAAAGAGATTTCTAAGTTAGTGCCACTCAGGTGTTTAATTTGTTTTGCTATCCTAGTTAATAGTTTAGCATCATCCCAATTCATACTAGATGAATGATGATATCTCATCGGTGCCCAAAAGTCTATAACTGCCAGCAAAGCAATTTCATGCCCTTTTTCTTGTAATTGTTTTGCCATCTCAAAGGCAACCCAACTGCCAAAAGAATGACCCGCTAGAATGTAGGGTCCTAAAGGTTGAACTGCTTGCATAGCTTTAATATAACAGGCAGCCATATCCTCAATTCGCTGGTGAGGCTGAAATTCTCCATCGAGACCCAGTGCTTGTAAAGCATAAAATGGTCGATCGCTATCTAACTGAGAAGCCAAATCATAGAAATAGATCACATTTCCACCGATTCCAGGCACGCAGAATATTGGTGGCTTTGTTCCCTTTGGCTGAATAGTGACTAAAGGAGACCAAGGCAGGGAGTCGTTATTCTGGCTGATGAGATCAGCTTGCTGTTCGATCGTTGAACTTTGAAAAAGGGTCGCTAGAGGCAGATTTTTGCCAAACTGCTGTTGAATTTCAGACATGAGCCTGAGAGCAATGAGAGAATTTCCCCCCAGTTCAAAGAAGTTGTCGCGAACGCCTACAGTCTGGAGATGGAGAACTTCTAACCAAATTTGCGTTAGTTGCAGTTCGAGAGAGTCGCGAGCGGCAACAAAACCTTCTGAGAGACTTTGGCGATCGCTACTGGGAACAGGCAATATCCGGCGATTAACTTTTCCTGTGGGTGTCAGGGGCATCGCTTCTAGCGCCACGAAGGCGGTAGGAACCATGTATTCTGGTAGTTTTTGAAGTAGATACTGCCTGAGTTCCTGAGTGCTGAGGTCTTCTCGATTGGGGACGAGATAAGCAACTAAACGCTTATCCCCAGGCACATCTTCCCTAACAATAACTACCGTTTCTCGAACTCCTGAATGTTGGGCTAAAACTTGTTCGACTTCACCCAGTTCTACCCGATAACCGCGAATTTTAACTTGTTCGTCAAGCCGTCCGAGAAAATTAACCATACCATCGGGTAAATAACAAACTAAATCACCTGTTTTATAGAGGCGTTCTCCCGGACGGAAGGGGTGAGGAATGAATTTTTCTGCTGTTAGCTCTGGGCGGTTGAGGTAGCCTCGGGCTAAACCTTTTCCTCCAATATGGAGTTCGCCAGGCACGCCAATGGGAACTAATTGGCGATCGCAATCTAAGATGTAAAGCTCGGTATTAGCGAGCGGGCGACCAATGGGCACTTCCGGCCAATATTTATCGGCTGAGGCTAATCCTGGTACTTTATAGAGAGTTGCTTCTATCGTTGTTTCAGTCGGACCGTATGAGTTAATTAACTGTATTTTGTCTCCTACAATTTCTTGCCATGCTTTGATTTTTTGGGGAAGTGCAGGTTCTCCGCCAATGGTGACTATCCGCCATGAATCAGGCAAAACCAGATTGCTGTTTTCTAATTCATTAACCAACTGATGCCAATAGGCTGTTGGTGGATAAAGGACGCTTACCTGCCAATCTCGACATTTTTGAATAAAGGTGGTTATAGATGTTAGCATCTCATCCGTGCGAAGTACGAGTGTTGCCCCACAACTCAGACAAGAATAGATTTCTTCTGCTGCGACATCAAAACTGATTGAAGTAAACTGAAGAACGCGATCGCTGGGATTGGTTCCATATTCAGCGAGAACTGCTTGGATGAAGTTGACCAAAGACTGATGTTCAATCATCACTCCTTTGGGTTTTCCTGTCGAACCAGATGTGTAGATTACATAAGCTAAATTTTTACAATTGACCCCACTCGCAAGATTTGCCGTGCTTAACTGCGATCGGTCTTGCCAGCAGTTATCCAAACAAACGACTGGTATTGATAACTCCGGAAAGTTACTAAGTAATTTTTCTTGAGTCAACAGCAGGGATACTGCCCCATCTTGGAGCATATAGGATAATCGCTCTTGTGGATAGGCTGGGTCTAATGGCACATAAGCTCCACCCGCTTTCAGAATCCCTAACAGACCGACTACCATTTCCAGCGATCGCTCCACAGATATGCCGACCAAAACCTCTGGTTTTACACCTAAACTTTGTAAATGACGCGCCAACTGATTGGCTTGGCTATTCAACTGTTCGTAAGTCAGGGAGTATTCTTCAAATACAACTGCTACTGCATCAGGAGTTCGCTCTACCTGTGCTTCAAATAAATGATGAATACATTTATCGTTCCCATCCTGTTTTTCCGTTGCATTCCACTCTACCAGTAATTGATTTTGTTCGGCTGCTGTTAATAAGGGCAACTGGTATATCTGTTGAGTCGGGTTAGCAACAATGCCCTCTAGCAAAGTCTCAAAATGCTCTGCCATCCGAGCCATAGTAGACGGGTCAAAAAGTTCTTGGTTGTAATTTAAGAAAACCACAAGGGATTCCTTTGCCTCGATCGCTTCTACATATAAATCAAATCGAGCTAAAGGTTGGGTTTTTTCAGGAGCCACCGATAGCTCTCCCCACTTCAATCGCGTTTCTGTAACTTCTGAGGCTAATAATTCTGCCAGATATTCGAGTCCTGGTTGTGGTTTTAGTAAGTTAAAACAAACTTGAAAAATTTGATATCGCGTGTAATCTTGACGCTGAATCTGCAATTTTTCCGCGAGTAAATGAAAGGGATACTCCTGATGGGCGATCGCTCCTAATACAGTCTGACGAACTTGATCGATCAATTCGGTAAATTTCAGATTACCTGAGAGACTGGCTCGCAAAAGCACTTGATTGATAAAAGTGCCTACCGTATTCGCCAATTCAGATTGAGTTCTACCCGCACTGATCGAACCAACCATGAGTTCTGACTGACTTGTATAGCGGTAAAGCATAACAAAGAAAGCAGCCAGAAGTGTCACGTAAAGAGTTGTTCCTTGTTCCCTGGCTAATTGATGCAGTTTCTGGGTAAGATTCTGAGTCAGCTTGAAAGCATGACAATTTCCCCGATAGGTTTGTACGGCTTTCCTGGGTCTATCGGTTGGCAAATCGACGACGGGTAATGCTCCACTCAGCTCTTTTTCCCAGTAAGACCACAACTGTTCCCCTACAGAACTTGCCAACAGTTCCCTTTCCCAATAAACGAAGTCTAAATAGTCTTTTTGTATTGGGGGTAAAGCTATTTCTCGACCCGATATTTCTGCTGAGTACAACTGCTGTAGCTCATCTAAAATCACCCACAGCGACCATCCATCCATAATCAGGTGATGAATGGTTAAAACAAGTAGGTGATGCTGTGGGGAGCGAGTAAACAGTTTGACCCGCAGCAGAGGCCCTTGTTCCAGATCGAAGGGAGACTGGTGTGCTGCGATCGCCCCGTTCTGAATTTCTTGTTCGTTCCAGGTTGAAGCCTCTATATTCTCAAAGCTAATTTCCTGAGATTGATGAACGTTTTGAACGATTTCAGTGTCTTCTTGATTAAATGTAGTCCGTAGGGCCGGATGTCGGTCTATTAGGATTTGAAATGCTTTTTTCATCGCCCCAACATCCACAGGGGAATAGATGTGAATTGTCAGAGGGATGTTGTAGGCATAAGGTTCTGGTGATAGCTGGGATAAGAACCAAAGGTCTTGCTGACCTAAAGATAGGGGATGAGTTTTCTGAGTGTCTTTTTTCTGAGTAATGGCGGGAGATGTGGCAGGAGTGGAGGGAATATTATTCAGTTGCTCGTTAGCTAAATTCGCTAAATCGGCAACGCTGAGACCCTCTAAAAACTTAGACATGGGTATGTCTGCGGTCAAATGGGTTTTGATGGCATTTCTCAGTTCGATCGCCATCAAGGAATCCAGCCCCATCTGATTTATCGGTTGTTTTGGGTCTATTTGCCCTAGATTCAACCTGAGAATTTTGGCAATCTGCTTTTGAATAGTAGCAACTAAGAGATGATAGCGATCGCTTTGGCTTGCCTCTTGCAATTGATTCAGTAGCTCAAACCGTTCTTCGTTTTCTGAAATCGTTTCCACCCTTTGAGATACAATCACAGACTGTGGAAATAAAAATGACTGTTCCCACTCCGAGCTAATGGTAACCACCTCTTGAAAACCATTTTCTAGTGACAGCAATTCTTGCCATTTCAGATTAGACAGTAAGGGATAGTTCGGTCGCAAATCCAGATCAGAAAACTTCCACCATCCCTCGATCAACCCGAAAATTAAATCGATCCAACACCGACGATCTGTACCCTCCAACAATACCAACATTCCCCCTGGAGCCAATAATTGCTTAATATGTCGCAAAGTGTGACGCAAATCGGCAGTTGCGTGCAATACATTTGCTGCCAAAACAATGTCGTAATTATTTAACTCAAACTCTTGATCTTCAGGAGTTTTTTCTATATCTAAAACTTTGTATTGAACAAAAGGATAGCTTTGGAACTTCTGCTCTAAACTCTTAACAAACAAAGCTCCCACATCCGTGATGATATATTTTGTTTGCTCTGAAGGCAGGTGTGGCAGAATATAGGATGTTGTAGCCCCCGTTCCCGCACCAATTTCGAGAATTCGCACTCCTCGTTCTTGAGGCAACCCTTTGAGCAAAGCCGAAACTGTTTTTTGAACCAAAGCGTTCATTAAACTAAAGGTGGGAGATTCTTGATAGAGCTTGGTTAAGGTAGTCAAATCGCCTTCCGGGAACAATAATTCTAATGGGTAGCACGTTCCTTGGAGAACTTCTGCCAGCCTTGAACCGCAACGTTTCAAAAGGGCTAGTTCTGCTTCAGCGAATGGGTAAAGCTTTGCTAGTTTCTGCCAATGCTCCTGTGGAACTTCAATCTCAGGGATGAAAGCAACTTCCCACTCTTGCTCCGAAGGTCTTAGCAGATTGATATTAGCGAGCATCTCTAGTAATCGACCTAGCAACCGATGATATTGGCGACTCACACCCAACTGCTCTGCTATTTTTGCCGTTGAGAAACGCTGTCCGAGTTGGAATTTCCATCCCATTTGTTCAAAAGCTTTGACAACATAGCCCACACTCAAAGTTTCGAGTTCTCTTAAAAGTTCCGGTTGCGGGCTTAACTCACTTAGGAAAGGCATTATTGCTGCCTTGACTTCAGTCGGAGCAGGCAGGTAGTCTGGCGGTAATTGCCCAGAAAAATCTACTTTAGACTCTTCTATTAGCTGTTGCTGATGTTGCTGAACTAATACTTACAGCAACTTCGGCAATATTTCCCTCTCCTGGGAGGAGAAGTTTCCTGATGTTTCTAACTGACTGATTAGCAGTTCGGTAT
>CAZTRW010000029.1:0-26555 GCA_964616725.1 uncultured bacterium | reverse complement strand
GCGGTCTATAATGAGGGGGCGATCGCCAGTTTCTAAATCGGTGGCTCCTTGAAGAGTGGGGTACACTCGTGGTGAAAATCGCCCTTCTTGATCGAACCATTCAATGGGCGTAGGGGGCAATAACGATCCATCTAACTGGGAACTGTAGGGACTGTAGGGAGCAAAAAAGCCGGCTCCAATTACGAGAACGTAGAAAATTACTAGGATCAATGCGCCCATTTGCGCGAGGGGATTTTTTTGGAGTTTCCGCCACCAGTCCACGGAAGGTACCTCTGGATAGAGAGTTTTAGTTAACTACCTATGATAGGTTATAAGTTTTCGGGATTTGTTTAGGCCAAAGACTTAACAATGCGTAATAATATCAAGAAAATGTAAGAATATCGATATTGGCGATTCCCGTTTCCGCAAGCGGACACGAACATGTCCCGCTAGGGAAAGGGATCGCTCCGCGTTCATGTCCCGCTAGGGAAATCGCAAAAACTGTCTAGGAGGGATGCATTGTGGAGCATCAAGCAAGCGAAATCGAGCAGCCGTCTTCCCCGCAGACGGTTTCCGCAAGCGGACATGAAGATGTCCCGCTAGGGAAACTGCAGGAGCTACCTGCTCCTGACATCAAAAACCTAAAAATTAACTTCTCTGGGGGATGGGGACTACTCCTGGGGATCGGTATTGGCTTAACGGGTGGCGTTCTCGCTACTCACCTGTTCAGAAAACCCACTCCTGCTACGATTCAACCCGTAGCCACCCAATCTCCCCAGCCAGTCCAAACGGTGACTCTCGCTACCGTAGAAATGGCTAGTATTCCTCGTACCTTCACAGCGACCGGTACGGTTGAGGCTGATGATCTTCTCCCCATCCTGCCAGAAATCACAGATTTGACCATTCGCCAAGTTCTTGTCGATGAAGGAGATTGGGTGGAAAAGGGTCAAGTAGTGGCTCTGTTGGATGATTCTGTCCTCCAAACCCAATTGAGCCAGAGCCACGCTGAAATTGCCGCTAGTGCTGCCGTGGTGCAAGAGCGCCAAGCGGCCGTTGCTCAAGCGCAATCTGCGCTCAAAGCCGCCCTAGCTGGCCAAGCAGAAGCGGAAGCGGGAGTACAAGGAGCGACAGCGGCGATCGCTCAGGCCCAAGCTGAACTGGCACAAGCCCAGCGCGACTTGGAACGCTCAGAGAGCCTGGCGCAGGCAGGAGCCATTAGCACCCAAGAGGTAGACTGGAGTCGCACCAAAGTTAAAAATGCTACGGAAACCCTGCGGGTTGCCCAAGCGAATCTTAACAGTGCCCAAGCCAGAATTAGCAGTGCCAGAGCCAATATCAGCAATAGCCAAGCGGGGATTAGCAGTAGCCAAGCCAATGTGAATACGGCCCTTGCCCAACTCCAGTCGTCACAAGCTCGGCTGGCCCAACTGCAAACTCGTTTAGCCCAAACAGAAGTGAGGGCACCTTCAGAGGGGAAAATTGCGGAACGGATGGCGCGGGTTGGGGATTTGGCTAGTGGTAATCAGCCTTTATTTAAGTTGATTAATCAAGGGAGTCTGGAGCTGAAGGTGAAAATTCCCGAAACCCAACTCTTGCAGGTGCGGGTGGGTGCGCCGGTAACTCTGACTTCGGATGCGGATACTCGTCTCAAGCTGACAGGAGAGATTCGTAGTATTGCGCCTGTGGTGGATGCCACCAGTCGGCAAGCGACGATTAATATTGGTTTACCCGATTCGGCTCTATTGCGTCCAGGGATGTTTTTGTCGGCTCAAATTACTAGCCAAACGGTTCAGGGTTTGGTGATTCCAGGGGAAGCAGTGTTACCTCAAGCGGATGGTAGTATGAAAGTTTATCAGATTGACGAGGAAAATACGGTGATCGCCCGGACCGTAGAAGTGGGTTCTCCGGTGGCAGGATCTGGCAAAAAAATTGAAATTAAATCCGGTTTAGAACTGGGTGATCGCATTATTGTCCTTGGAGCAGGATTTATCAAAGAAGGGGATATAGTTCGTATTGCTCAGAGCAGTGCTCTCAATCCCACTCTTAACTAATGTCAGTCAGAACAGTCTAGCCCCCCAACCCCTCTCCCTAGGGAGAGGGGCTAAGAGTAAGGGGACTAAGGGTGTATCTCATCTATTTGAGAATGGCTATATCTATTGCCTCTCCTCATCCACCTATTCCCACCCACTCACCTCCCATGTCCTTCAAAATCTCCTCCTGGTCAGTCCATACTCCCGTTCCCACCCTCGTGATGTTCCTGATCTTGGCGATCGTGGGAGTCCTTTCTTTTACCCAATTAGGCATCGACGAAACCCCCAATATAGATGTGCCTATTGTTTCAGTTACTGTGACTCAACCGGGGGCTGGGCCAACGGAACTAGAAACGGAAGTCACCAAAAAAGTAGAAGATGCGATCGCCTCTTTAGGTCTGATTGACGAAATTCGCTCTACCGTCACCGACGGTCAATCCCGGACAGTAATTAGTTTCGAGCTAGAAGCAGACAGCAACGAAGTCACCAATGAGGTGCGAAATGCGATCGCCCAAATCCGCTCCTCCCTCCCCCAAGACATCAACGACCCCATCGTCGAAAAAGTAGACTTCATCGGCTCCTCCGTCATCAGCTACGCCGTCACCTCCCCCCAGCGCAACGTCGAAGAACTCAGCGACCTGGTAGATCGCACCATCAGCCGTGCTCTCCTCGCCGTCCCTGGCGTAGCCAGAGTAGACCGTATCGGCGGCGTAGACCGGGAAATCCGCATCGATCTCAACCCCGCTCGCCTCCAAGCCTTGGGGATTACTGCCACAGAAGTTAATCAGCAAATTCGCGCCTTCAACGTTAACCTCCCTAGTGGTCGTACGGAAACCAGCGGCACCGAAAAAAGCATCCGTACCCTAGGGAGCGCCTCCACCGTAGACACCCTCAAAAACTATCGTATTGTCCTCCCCAACGGAGAAAACGTCCCCCTGAGCAGCTTAGGTACAGTCACCGACGGTATTGGTGAACCACGCCAATTATCTCGGCTCACCATCACGGGAGATCCCAAGGTGCAACAAGCTCCTGTTGTTGGCTTTTCCGTCTGGCGCAGCAGTGGCAGTACCCTCGTTACCGTCGAAGAAGGCGTACAGCGAAAAGTCGCCGCCTTGAAAAAAACCCTGCCCGCAGACATTCAGCTAGAACTCATTTACACCAACGCTGACTATACCCGCCTCTCCTACCAAGCCTCCATCGATGCCTTGGTGATGGGATCCATCTTAACCGTCATTACCGTAGGATTGTTCTTACGAGATTGGCGCGCCACTGCGATCACCGCCTTAGCCTTACCCCTCTCCATTGTGCCCACCTTCCTGGTGATGAGGCTCTTAAACTATACCCTGAATGATATGACCCTGCTGGGTTTAGCCCTAGCGATGGGTAACCTGGTGGATGATGCGATCTGTATGATTGAGAACATTACCCAGCATCTTCAGAAGGGTAAGCGACCTTTTCAAGCTGCTTTAGATGCTGCCAATGAAATTGGTTTGGCTGTATTAGCAACTACGGCAACCATCGTAGCCGTATTTCTACCAGTAGCCTTTATGGGAGGGATTCCCGGTAAATTCTTCCAACCCTTTGGGGTAACGGTGGCTGTATCCACTATGTTTTCGACCCTAGTAGCCTGTACGATCACTCCCATGCTGGCAGCCTATTGGCTCAAAGATAAGGTACAAGGCTTTGAGGAAACCCTCTCCACTGGCCGCAGACAACCCTATCGCTCCCTGCTCGGTTGGGCCTTATCCCATCGGGTGATTACCCTTGCCTTAGCGGTTCTGTTCTTTTGGGGTTCCTTACAACTGGTTCCTTTTATCCCCACTGGCTTATTTGCCGGGTACGATCGCGGTCTAAGTCAGGTCACCATTGAACTGCCCCCTGGGTCTCCCCTCCAGGTAACCGATCAAGTGATGCAAGCCACTACCGCGAAACTCCAAGAGCATCCTGCGGTCAAAAGTATTTTAGCTAATGCCGGTGGTAAAGACGCTGGAGTAAATCAAGCGTCTCTCTATGTCAATCTTGTGCCCCAGCAAGAGCGAGAGGTTTCCCAAAAAGAGTTTGAACAGCAGATGCGCAGCCAGTTTCTGGAAATTCCTGGCGCACGCATTAGTTTCCAAGCTCAGGGAGCAGCCGGAAATACAAAAAATGTCTCTGTGATTCTCAAAAGTGAGAATCCAGAAGCATTGAAAACAACGGCTGACGCACTGGAAACGTTTATGCGATCGATGCCCGGGTTAGTCGAAGTGGTTTCTAGTGCCAGCTTGGTGAAACCGGAATTATTGATTACTCCCGATCCGAAACGGGCTGGGGATTTGGGGGTGTCTGTGGAGGCGATCGCCCGCACCGCCTCACTGGCTACCCTGGGCGATAATGACTCCGACTTAGCCAAATTTAACCTCCCCGATCGCCAAATCCCCATCCGCGTCCAAATAGCCGAGAGCGATCGCAACGACATCGAAACCCTCAAAAACCTCCGCATCCCCAGTCAAAACGGCGGCGTAGTCCCCCTCATGTCAGTCGCCACCATCCGCCTCGGTAGCGGACCCTCCCAAATAGACCGCTTTAGCCGTCTCCGTCAAGTATCCGTCGAAGCCAACCTCCAAGGCATATCCCTCGGTCAAGCCATGGAACCGATTAACCAATGGCTCGCTGAAAACCTACCCCCCGAAGTCCAACAGGAACCCTCCGGTGATGCAGAGATTATGCGAGATATCTTTGCCCGGTTTGGTACAGCCCTGGGATTAGCCATCTTAGGGATCTACGCCATCCTCGTCCTGTTGTACAATAGTTTTATCTATCCCCTCGGCATTATGGTAGCCCTTCCCCTCTCCGTAGGAGGAGCCTTAATCGCCCTGATGATTACCCAGAAAGAACTAGGATTGTTTGCACTAATCGGCATCGTGCTCTTAATGGGATTAGTTACCAAAAACGCCATATTGCTCGTGGATTGTTCCCTAGCCAATAGGCGGGAATCAGGAATGTCTCGCCGCACCGCCGTTATGGCAGCAGGAACCTCGCGCTTACGACCGATATTGATGACCACCTTTTCTACCATAGCCGGTATGGTTCCCATTGCCCTGGAGATAGGCGCGGGCGCGCAAGTCCGCTCACCCCTAGCCATAGCAGTGATTGGGGGAATGACCACAGCCACTCTGTTGACGTTGGTAGTCGTTCCTACCTTATTTACCTATATTGACAGCATGGATCGGGCACTGGGGCGGTTATGGCGAGGAGAAAAATCGCGACGACCTCGCCTGAGCGAAAATGGTCAATTTCCAGTGGGTAAATAACGTGCCAAAGTGGACAGTGGGAGTGGTTTTAGCTGCTGGAATTGTGGCAATTTCTACTTCCGCCGTGTTAGTGCGTTTGTGTGTAGCCGCTGCCGGTGAAGAGGGAGTCGGGTTTAGTTTAGTCGTAGCCGCATTGCGCCTCAGTGTGGCATCTATATTATGTATCCCACTGTGGAGGGGAATTACCCGAAGTCAAGTAACGCGGCAAGGATGGCAGTTGGCGATCGCCTCCGGCATCTGTTTAGCCACACACTTTGCCTTATGGATAACCTCATTATCCTATACCTCCATCGCCGCCGCCACCACCTTAGTCACCACCAATCCCCTCTGGGTTACCCTAATCCAGTGGACTTGGCAGAGAAAAAAGCCCCATCCCTCAACCGTTGGGGGGATAGCCATCGCCTTATTCGGTGGGATATTGATAGCTCACGGCAGTAATTCCGCCCAAGAGAGCGCGGGAATGTCACTGATCGGGAATGCCCTCGCCTTGATGGCTGCACTCGTTGTGAGTATTTACCTGATATTGGGACAACAAGCACAGAACCTGGGATGGAGTCTGCGTCATTACATCGTCATCGTAACTGCGATCGCCGCCCTTTGTTTAGTCCCCATCCCCCCACTGATGGGGGTTTCCTATGGAGGCTATCCCCTCCCCGTTTACGTCACCATTACCCTGATGGCACTCCTGCCCCAACTGATGGGACATACAGCCATTAATTGGGCTGTCCGACAAGTGTCACCGGCTCTAGTCGCCATAGGGATCTTGTGCGAACCGGTGGGAGCAACCGTGTTGGGGTATGGAGTGTTTGGGGAAGTGCCGACCAAGCTGGAGTTGCTGGGGGCAGCGGTAGTATTATTGGGAGTAGCGATTTCCCTGCGGGAACCTGAACGCTATCTCCCTAGCGAACATGAATAGGGAAAAAAGCTCACCAGTTACTACTGACCAAACTCGCTCCTAGCTTGTTTAGCCAAATCCGCCGTAATCAACTCACCTTGCCAGTCACGCGCCAGTTGTTCAATCCGACCTCTGGCTGGCGATCGCACAAAATAAGGAATCTTTTTTAACTCTGCATCGCCACCGTCGTCCACTGCAAATCATCTATCCGTCATCTTAAATGTGTCGATAGTTCCAGTTGATCATGTGGTATCGAGATCCTGAACCAATAGCCAACAAAATTCTGTCAGAAAAATCCCACACCTTAATCGGGGCTAAATAGCCATGGCATACAACAACTTTACCCTAAACTCCATCAAAGACTTGTTTAAGCTAAAAGTCAAAGATACCCCATTCTGTGAAACCCTACCCACCGCAGAACCCTCCCCAGAAATGTCAGCCATTTTCGCGGAGTGGTTCCCAGTCGCCCAAGCCGCTCGCACCGAAAAAGCCCTTTCAGAAATGTTAGTCAGTCCCATTCTATTAGAAGCTAGAAGACTGATTAACAGACAAGTACAACTATTTTCTGGCGAAGAATTTGAGGTCGATCGCGATCGAGGACTGAATGGATTCTGTGACTTCCTATTCAGTCGATCAGAAAGTCGATTAACCATTGACGCACCCGTACTAATGATCGTTGCAGCCAAACGCGGAGAACTAGAATCCGGACTCGGCCAATGCGTCGCCGAAATGGTTGCCGCCCAAATTTATAACCAAAAACAAGAACAGCCCATTTCTATCATTTATGGTTCAGTCACCAGCGGTAAACTCTGGCAATTTCTCAAACTAGAAGGCAGCATCGTCACCGTCGATTTAACCACCTATCCCGTAATGCCCGTCCAAAAAGTGCTGGGCATCCTCACCTGGATGCTCATTCAGTTTTAAAGGCAACCGTCAAGGCGTTGGACGGGATTCTCTGTTGCCTACTTCACTGCCACCCACTATTTAAAACATATCTTCACAAAAATTTAAAAAGAAAAACTTAAGTTTTCTGTATTCTTGGTCTGAACTGAAAAATTCAGCCTATCGTAGAGACGGATGACACCCAGTTGTCCTCCGTCAAGCGAGGTTTGCTGGATTAAACTTGTATGAACCTGTTAATCATTTTTATTCGTTCCGTGTTTCTAGCCGTATTGTTGAGTTTTGTCGCTCCCTGGATTGTAGTAGGAGGGGTGATGTTAGGATTGAATCTAGGGACACAGATACCTGGACTGACAGCACTCTCTCAAACGGGAGAAGGATATATTTGGCATTTTCTAGCCATATTTGGCAATGGGGAACCCCTAGAAGGATTGCTAGTTTTAGGAGTAGCGTGTAGCATTGTGGGGGCGATGTTTGATATGTTTGCTTTCTATCGAGAACAGATGTGGCATACCCATTAAGTTAAAGGTCGGAATAGTTGGCTAACTTTAAGTTTCTTTAATCAGTAAGGCGACGGGAAACAGATTCAGAACATCACGAATCCAAAGGGTATTTTCTGCCTGAATCTGTTGTCCTGTCAGAGCATCTTTCCAGAGGGCAGAGGAGCCTGTAGGAAGAGAAATCCGGGTTTCGTGCCAGACTTGCTCACCTAGGGGATATTCGTCCTCTTTAATTAAAGCAGTGAGGAAACGAGGTGCGATCGCGATCGCACTTTGATCATTCCAAGTTCTCATAAACGTAACAATATGTTGCTTCAGGCTACCATTAACCGCCAACTTTTGATAATCTCCTCGCTGAAAGAGTTCCTGATGTTCTTGACGCGCCCTCAAAGTTTGATAAATTGTAAACAATTTAATCTTGCCATCCTCCGGGTGCTGATAGAGCGCCTGGAATAAAGCCAACTTATCCTTTTTCCAGTGCGATCGAATTTCATTCAGTAACTTCAAACGGTGCTTAAAATCGACGGGGCGACGATTATCTGGATCAACCAAACTTAAATCCCATAACTCCGTGCCTTGATAAAAATCAGGAACCCCAGGTACCGTAATTTTGAGCAACACTTGAGACAAAGAATTAAACACACCATAATGTTGAATCTTATGCTGAAGCTTTTGAAACGATGGTAAAAACTTATTTTGCTTAGTATTCTTCAATAAACCATCCACAAACTTAAGAAAACCTTCCTCATAAGCCCTATCTGGGCGCAACCAAGCCGTATTCACTTTTGCCTCTCGAATCGCCTTAATCAGATACTCCTTAATCCGCTCCAAAAAAGCATCAGAAATTGTCGTTTGTTCTTTCCCCGTAAAAGGAAACGCCCCCAATAAGGTTTGGTACAAAAAATACTCATCATTTCCCGTCGGTACCTCTATCTCTCGTACTCTATCCTTATAAGGTGCATTAATTTTTTTCCAAGTTTGTAAATAAGTTTCCCATTCCTCTGGAATTTCTGACAACACATTAATTCTAGCGCGCACATCTTCACCCCGTTTAGTATCATGGGTTGAGGTACAGTTCATCGTATGAGGCCAATCGGAACTACGGTGTTGATTAAACCCATGAAACTCTTCAATAGAAAATCCAAACTTACCGGGTTCTGAACCCACTTCATTCAACGAGACTAAGCGGTTGTAGATATACAATACCGTATCTTCCACCGATTTTGCCATTAGCGGGCCAGTAAACTGCTGTTGTCGCATGACAAAATGAAGCCATTGCTTTTTATCTTCAACCGTCAGGTTTTCATCATATTGTAGCAGCATAAATTTTTGAATGAAATTAATTTCATTAATCAGTTCATTCAAAAAGCTAGGAATATTTTCTTGAGTTTTCTCAATAACTTTCTCGATACACTCCTGATCGAGTTTACTCACTTCATCACCATTAATATAAGTTCGATAAACAGAAAAAGCAGCCATCACTTCTACCAAAGCCGCTTTTAATCCGTAAATGGTAAAATCACTGGAATAACGATATTGGTCTGCTACCCGTTTGAGCAAACGAGCTAAATTATCAATATCTCCAGCTAAATGCTTATTTAAAATTTTACGCTTATTTTCATTAATCAAATCACGGCATTGCAGAAAATTACCAATAAATATCGTATAAATTTGTTCAAATTGTTCTTGAAATTCCTGCTGGCAAAAAATTCCATTGACATAATTCAGGAAATCATAGCCTGTGGTTCCTTCAATTGGCCAATTTACTCGAAGTTTTTCATGGGTTTCTAGAATTTTTTCAACAATAATATAGGCATTTTCTGCCTGATCTCGAAGGCGAATTAAATATTGTTTAGGATCGTACAACCCATCAATATGATCAATTCTCAATCCTGTAATTTTCTGGTCTTGCAATAATCTTAAGATTAATTGATGACTGTGATCAAATACTTCTTGATCTTCTACTCGAACGCAGATTAAATCATTGACGGTGAAAAAGCGTCTGTAGTTCAGTTCTTCATTCCCTACTTTCCAGAAGGCGAGGCGAAAAAATTGTTCATTAAGTAGGGCATCAAGGAGATCAAAGCTTTCTGGTTTTCCCACTTCACCATTAAAGGCTTCAATGTTTTCTTGGACAAAGGTGTGAATTTCTGGATTATCATTCCAAAGCTCCCAAAGCATCCCTTTAATAAAAGTAATCTGATCGTAGCGTTCCCGATGTTCTGAGCCTGTGGGAATATACTTGATGGCGTAAAGCACGCCGAGAAACTTGACAAAATCTTGGTTATTTCTGCCTAATTTTTGTCTGAGTTTACTGAGATTATGATCGAGGATTTTGCTATAAGATTCAATGCGAATCGGGAATTTACAATCCCAATAGTTGATGGTAAATCCACATTGTTCATATTGTAGCTTTAATTCTCCACTTTCTAGACAATCTCCATAAAACTTTCCTAAAAATGGAGCTAATACCCGATCGCGAATTCCTTCATAAGGGTGGTTCCAATCAATATCGAAATAGTCTTTATATCGAGAATGGGGGCCATTTTCTAATACATCTACTAGCACGGGATTGAGGCTACTAAATGCCATATGGTTGGGGACAATATCTTGAATCCAACCGAGGTCATATTTTTGGACGATTTCAATTAGTTTCTGAAATTTTTCTTCACCTCCGAGTTCAGGGTTGATTTGATGAGGATCGACAACATCATAACCATGGGTACTCCCTGTGCGTGCTTTCAAAATAGGGGAGGCGTAGAGATCGGAAATTCCTAATTCGGCTAAATAAGGAATAATTGTTTGAGCGACTTCAAAGGTAAAGTGGGGGGTAAATTGGAGTCGATAGGTGGCGGTAGGAAGTTTCATGAGTCTATATCCAGAGAAAGGAAATGTCTTAATTGCAGAATTGTTTTTAGGTTACTGTTGAGTATACAGGACAAATCCCCAGGGGGATAGGGTGAGCTGGTTGGTGGGAGAGGTTGGCTGGGGTTGGGTTGGTTGGGCACTTTGCCATTGGGAATCAGCAGAATCTAGTTGTTTTATCCATTTTTCTGCGGGAAGGGAAGTGGGGAAGGTAATGGGATGGGAGTCAAAGTTCATGAAGCAACTGAGGGAGGAGGTGGGGTGAGGGTAATGGAGGTAAATGATTTTAGTAGAGGGAGGATTGAGGATATTTAGGGTGTTTTTGGGGAGGGAGATGAAGGCGGGATGGGTTTGGCGCAGTTGGATGAGTTTTTGATAGAGCGATCGCAAATTTTTCTCTGGGCCATCTTGGCGAAATTGCCAACTTAAAATAGACTGCTGAAAGACATCTACACTTTGGGGATCGGGAATGTTTTTTTCCCACCCAAAGGATTGAAATTCTCTGGCTCTCCCTGCACGCACGGCTGCAACTAAGTCGGGATCGCCATGGTTGACAAAATACTGAAATGGGGCGGTTTCTCCATATTCTTCTCCCATAAAAAGCAGGGGAATAAAAGGGGCGATCAATAGGGCAACTGCGGCTAATTTTAAGCGATCAAAGTCTACGAGAGTGGAGAGGCGATCGCCCCCTAAACGATTTCCCACTTGATCGTGATTCTGAATGCATACTACAAAACATTGGCCTGGCAAGGCTTGGGAAGAGTTGCCATGGGAACGGCAACGATAGGTTGAATATTGTCCCGAATAAACATATCCCTCTCGATAAGCTGTCACCAAATGGTCGATCTGGCCAAAATCCTGATAGTATCCTACCCGTTCTCCCGTTAACAAGGCATGGAGAGCATGGTGAAAATCATCGCACCATTGACTATGGTGACCCCACCCACCGCGATCGCGAGACTGAAGTACCCGTATATCGTTTAAGTCACTTTCGGCAATTAAATAGTGGGGATATCCTAACTGTTGATCTAAGGATTCTACGGCCGCACTTAACTGTTGCAGAAAGGGTTGAGCGCTGAAATCGTAAATGGCATGAACGGCATCTAAACGCAGAGCATCCAAGTGATAATACTCTAGCCAATAGAGGGCATTTTGGATAAAAAAATTCCGCACTTCATCACTATAGGCATCATCATAGTTCACCGCGTCTCCCCAAGGTGTACGATATTTGTTAGTGAAATAGGGGCCATAATCCCAGAGATAATTCCCTTCTGGGCCAAAGTGATTGTAAACCACATCGAGAATGACGGCGATTCCGGCTTGATGACAGGCATTGACGAGGGATTTTAGTCCTTCTGGGCCACCGTAGGTAGAGTGTACACCATAGAGGTAAACGCCATCATAGCCCCAGTTGCGTGTGCCGGGGAAGGGGGCAACGGGCATGAGTTCAAGGGCAGTAATTCCTAACTCTAGTAGATCGGGTAAACGCTCGGTCAGGGCGTGAAAGGTGCCTTGGGGGGTAAAGGTGCCGACGTGGAGTTCGTAGATGATGTATTTTTCTAGAGCTAGACCAGACCAGTGTTGATCTTGCCAGACAAAGGCTTGATGATCAACGAGGGCAGATGGGCCGTGGACTCCCTGGGGTTGCCAGGCAGAAGCGGGATCGGGACGGTCTAGGGTATGGTCAAGCTGATAGAAGTATCGGCTGTTGGGGTCTAGATCGGTCACTTGGCCTGACCAATAGCCTTGTGGGTTGGGAGATAGGGGGATCAATCGCTCTGAGGGGGAAATGATATGGACGGCTACTTGTTGACGTTGGGGGGCCCATACGCAAAATTCCCATTGGCGATCGCCCAGATAGTGAGATCCGACTTTCATCATGCCATACCCTGAGTTAGTTCTCCTATGTTACTCTTTCTTTACGATACTTGGTTAAAAATAATTTATCTCTTCCCGGCGATCGCTAATCTCCTCTTAAAATTAGTTAAAATCCTCCCCAAACTAGCAATGTCATTTATTTGACCATCGCCCCAAAAACTTAACCAAATTTAATAACATCAAACCATAAATAACTCTCTGGAAGGAGATAAGCAAACTCTTTTTTTGACAATTTGAGAAAACTTAGCTAACATAGAGAATGGTGGTAATATAAAAACAGTGTTCTTCAGCAAAAATCAATTTTTATCCCCAACATCTGCTCATCTTCAAGACTTCTGACATTGGACAAAAAAACACATGCGTAACTCCCCTCTCAAAGACGATCCCCTCTGGTTTAAAGACGCAATTATCTATGAAGTCCCCGTGCGAGCATTCGCCGATAGTAATGGTGATGGCATTGGCGATTTTGGGGGACTCAAAGAAAAACTCGACTATATTCAAGATCTAGGCGTAACGGCACTGTGGATATTGCCTTTTTTTCCTTCTCCACTCAAAGATGATGGCTATGATATTGCCGACTACAACAGTATTAATCCCATTTATGGAACCTTACAAGACTTCCAAGAATTTCTTCAGGAAGCTCATCAGCGAGGCATTCGCATCATTATTGAATTAATCGTCAATCACACTTCCGATCAACATCCCTGGTTTCAGCGAGCCAGAAAAGCACCGGCTGGCTCTCCAGAACGAAATTTTTATGTCTGGAACGATACGCCTCAAAAATATCAAGGCGCTCGCATTATTTTCCAGGACTTTGAACATTCTAACTGGTCTTGGGATAGCATAGCTAACGCCTATTATTGGCATCGATTTTACTCCCATCAACCCGATTTAAATTATGAAAATCCAGAAGTCCAGAAAGCCATCTTAGCAGTCGTAGATTTTTGGTTAGAGATGGGAGTAGATGGTCTGCGTTTAGATGCGGTGCCTTATCTGTACGAAGAAGAGGGAACCAACTGCGAAAATTTACCCCAAACTCATATTTTTTTACAATGGCTGCGCCATCATATTGATAGCAAGTTTCCCAATCGGATGCTATTAGCGGAAGCCAATCAATGGCCAGAAGATGCAGCGGCTTACTTTGGGAGAGGAAATGAATGTCATATGAATTTTCATTTTCCCCTGATGCCGCGGCTATTTATGGCGCTGAAAATGGAAGATAGTTTTCCAATTATTGATATCCTGCAACAAACACCAATTATTCCCGATAACTGTCAGTGGGCCTTATTTCTGCGCAACCATGATGAATTAACCCTAGAAATGGTTTCTGATGAAGATCGCGATTATATGTATCGTGTTTATGCTCAAGATCCCCAAGCGCGGATTAATTTAGGGATTCGTCGCCGTTTAAGTCCTCTGATGGATGGCGATCGCCGTCGGATTGAACTGATGAATAGTTTACTATTTTCCCTACCCGGCACACCCGTAGTATACTACGGAGATGAAATCGGGATGGGAGACAACATCTACTTAGGCGATCGCAACGGAGTCCGTACCCCCATGCAATGGAGCGCAGATCGCAACGCCGGATTTAGTCGCACCAACCCCCAACGGCTCTACGCTCCCCCCATTCTCGATCCAGAATACCACTACGAAGCCGTCAACGTCGAAGCCCAACGAGGCAATCCCAACGCCCTCTGGTGGTCGATGAAGCGCCTGATTGCCACCCGCAAACGCTTTCAAGCCTTTGGCAGAGGGAGCTTTGAATTTCTCTATCCCGACAACCGCAAAGTCCTCGCCTTCACTCGTGCCTACGCAGGAGAACACCTCCTTGTAGTCGCCAATCTATCCCGATTTGTGCAAACTGTAGAACTGGATCTGTCTGCTCTGGCAGGAATGAAACCGATTGAAATCTTTGGGCGCACAGAATTTCCCATCATTACCCAATCTCCCTATTTCCTCAGCCTCAGTCCCTACGGATTTTACTGGTTTACCCTGCAACTAGAAGAGAGCATAACGTCACCCTCCGTGCCCATTGCTCAACTTCCCCTGCTAGAAGTGGCTACAGGGCCTTGGCAAAGCGCTTTTTACCAAAATGAACCCAAATCCTTTTTTGAGCATACTCTGCCCCAGATATTAGCCTCTCGCTCTTGGTTTGCCGATCCGGTGCGTACCATTCAATCGACTCATCTGATGGAGGTCATTCCTCTACCCTACCAGAATCGAGAAGCACAGTTGCTGTTGATTCAAGTGAATTATACCGAAGGAGCTTCAGAAACTTATTCTTTAATGGTCGGTTATGAAGCGATCAATCCTGATGAACCCCTCATCTATGCTGATGATGCGATCGCCAAAATTGCCGTCCAAGAACAAGGAGAAACAGGTATCCTATACCAAGCCACAGCCGATCGTCAGTTTCTCCAATTTATGATTACAGCGTTTCATCTCCCGAAAGGATTCGCCAATCGCTGGGAATATCAAGGCATAACCGGAAAACTGATCTCCTCCCTCTTCAGAAATCCCGATTACTTCCCAGAAGGAACAGAAAAACTAGAACCTCATGTGCTCAAAGGCAACCATAAACATACCTCCATCGTCTACAGTGTTCGCGCAGTGACTGGGCAGGAGTATCGCCACACAGACAAAGAACATCATCTCATGCTCAAACTCTTCTGCCAAGTCGAAGAAGGCATCAACACTGACCTAGAAATTGGCGCATTTCTCACCCGCAAAACCCTCAACCCTGGCGAAACCCCCTGCAAACCAGGACTGATTACCCCATTCTATGGCTCCTTAGAATATCTTCGACCTGGTAAACCCTCGATTACCCTAGGTATTCTGCGAGACTTCATTCCCGATATCCGAGACGGCTGGTCCTACACCCTAGATACCCTACGGACTTACTTCGAGCAAGTTATGGCTACCCCCATGAACCTCCAAGAGATGCCACTGCCAAGTCTCTCCGACTTTACCATCGACCTGACTCTCTCCGCACCTGATCCGGGCGATCCGATCCCAGAGCTAGTCTACTCCTTAATCGGCTCCTATCTGGGATCAGCGGAACGGCTAGGTCAAGATATGGCTCAATTTCATATTGCCCTAGCTTCCGATCCCCATCATCCCGATTTTGCGCCCGAACCTTTTTCTTCCTTCTACCAGCGGTCTATTTATCAATACATGAGAAATCTGGGGGGCAAAACCTTACTCTTTCTACAAAAACGCCTTAACAGTTTACCAGAAGACTGCCAACCGATCACCATCGCCCTGATCAATCGCAAAGACCAACTCCTCAGTCGCTTTTCTGCCGTCCTCGACTTAAAAATCACTGCCCTCAGAACCCGCTGCCACGGAGATTATCACCTTGAACAAGTCCTCTATACCGGCAAAGACTTCGTAATTACCAACTTTGAAGGAGAAATTAACCGTCCCTTAAGCGAACGGCGGATGAAGCGATCGCCCCTGCGAGACGTAGCCGCCATGCTACAATCCTTCCACTATGCCGTCAGTGTCGCCCTCCAGCGAGAAGTAGACAACGGCATGATTCCTCCCGAAACTCTCCCCCTAATGGTACAATGGTCAGAGTTTTGGTGTAGTTGGGTCAATCTTGCCTTCGTCAAAACCTATGTAAAAACTGCCACCGAGAGCAACTTTCTCCCCGACACCCCACGAGAGATGGAAGTCCTGCTCGATGCCTATCTGCTGGAAAAATCCATTTATGCCATCACCCACGAACTCATTCACCGTCCCTCTTGGGTAAAAATCCCCCTATCTCGAACCCTACAACTGTTAGCCGTACCTGATCTGTCTTACTTAATCCACAGCCCTCCTGTGAGTTAGGGGCTCATTGGGGGCTGGTGTTTTTCCAGCCAAGCCCTTCCCCCTTCTGCTCCATCCTGAGCCGAGCGCAACAAACTCCTCCAGACAATCACGGCTTGGCGGTGAGGATCAAGGGCGATCGCCCCCTGAATGCGATGCCATAAAACCCCTTGATCCGTAGCTAACAACTGATGAATTTCTGCCTGATTTTCCGGCAACTCATACACTGCCAGCGCCTCTTCCCAGCGCCCGTCAATGATTTGCGTCAGCACCTGCTGACTGGGGGAAGCCCACCGCTGATCTGCCCTCTTACGGCTCTCTTGAGCATGACGTTGCACCAATGCTAACTGGGCGTTGAGAGCCATTCCCGGTGCTGTTTCTGACTGTAGAGCTAACTCAAAACGCTCTAGGGCAGGAGTCCACAAGCCACTGCGAGCTAACTTGACTCCCTCTTGATAGGTGCGAGAGTTTAAGAAAAAACGATCAAAATCTACCTCCTGGAGTTCTACCGGCGCAGGCAAAAAAGCTCTGGGATGCAACTGATAAGCCTGAAACCGCGGCTCTAAATCCACAGTCTGATTAATGATCAGTAGGGGCTGGTGAGGTGTTTGAGGCAATGGGGACCATTGGGGCAGTTCATTGGTGGGACTCGTCCAGCTTAGGAACGCGGAAATATGGGTAGTATTGGGATTGTAGTAAATGAGTTGACCATAGAGAATGGTTTTTCCTTCGGTAGCGATCGCCCCAGTCAGGTGTAGCCACTGTTGGGATGGGCTATTGACTAGGGCGCTGTTACTCCATTTTAGGGAAGTCAGAGGCAAAGGGCGATCGCTACTAATGGCAGCGCGATCGCCTGAGCCTGATAATCGCTCCAGAGATTTCCACACCAACGCCTCTGTCGGAGCCTTCACCTCCAACTGGTTAATGAGCTGATAGGTTAATTTATCTCTGACAAAAGGTTCTGGGGTACTGATCTGACGATACACCCGGAGTTGATCGATCGCTCGACACTGGGGTGAACCATGGGGCTGACATCCCGGACGCGCCGTAAAAACTGGTAGGATCACATCATGATACTGAGCCGTTTTGATGGGGATAGGATGACCAGGATAGTAGCCTTCTTGAGTGAGCTTAGTCTGAATTTCCCCCAGAGTTTGTAAGGAAATGCGATGAGTTTCCGACAGTCGAGTCATTTTGGGTAAATATTGGTTTACCCAAATCAAGGCATCTGGATCGACCATCAGTTTCCAGGCAACCCAAACTCCCCCGATGATACCACCGAGGCCGACCATCAGCATCAGAATACTAATGAAGGCAGATAGGGATTGATCAGGGTTGGTTTTTGGGAGTAACTCTCTACTGTTATCCATGGGAGGTGAGAAGCAGGCTGAATCAGTTGTCCTAAAATGTCTTGGGAAGCACTGCAACAAGCTAGTCAGCTTCCCAAGACATTTTGAGGAGGTTTGGTAGAGGCGATTAGAGCTTGTTCATAGCGCATACCGGCTCGTTCCCAAGTGTACTCCTGTTCAATCAGTTCTCGGCCATTACGGGAGAGTTTTTTTCTCAGGGCGGGATTTTCAAACAGACGGCTAATATTGACGATATAATCTTCGATAGTGTTGGCTCGCAGGGCCCGTTGGGGTACATCGGGGCCATCAACGGCTAAACCTTCTAAGCCGCGATCGCTCGCTACCACAGGAATCCCCGCTGCCATCGCCTCTAGAGTCTTATTTTTAATCCCAAATCCCGTTCGCATCGGAATCACACAAATGGTAGAAGTATGTAAATATTCCACCATCGACGGCACTTGACCGGTTACCGTAATACCAGGAAGTTCTCCCAGTTCCCTGATAGCAGCAACTGGACGAGATCCTACCAGCATCAACGAGGCTTCTGGATAGCGATTTTTAATTTCGGGAAAGACTTCTAAACTCAAAAACCGAGCCGCATCAATATTGGCAATATTATCCATTGCCCCCATAAAAGCCAGTTGGTAACCCCCTGGATCTTCTGTACGCTTAGGAAATAAGACAAGATCAACCCCATTGGGAATCACACTAATAATACTGTCGGGATTAATTTCGCTCAAGGTGCGCTTATCTTCAGAAGTAGTTACTACTAAATGGCGAAATTTATTGGTGTAGCGCTTTTCGTACTGGCGCAATAGTGGTAAGTTGACTTGATCTCGGAGCTTATTTTCCGAGGTTTGGCTTTCTAATTGATTTTTGCAAGTGCCATAAACAGAACTATGAATATTTACGACGGTTCCGTGGGTAGCTTTCCACTCTGGACGCAGATAAATTTCATTAACGCTATGTTCGCAGGTAATCACATCAAATTGACCGGAACTTACCGCCCCATCGAGCCACTGTTGCATGGATTCGGAAAAAATCGACTGTACATTGGGGGGAGTGCCTTGTTGAAAGAATTGTTGAAATCGTTTCAGTTTGGGGAGCACGCCTCCGGAGGGTTCTGAGGGACGGGAAAAGACGGCTAACTCTTCTACACATTCTCGCAGGCTGGCCATTTCTACCTCGCTCACCTCAGAATTCTTTTGGGTAACTAGGATGATAGAATGGTTTTGGCTCAAATATTTGAGTAAGTTAAAGGTTCTCACCTGAGTTCCCCCCCTGGTGGGAGGATAGGGAAAGGTGACGGAGATCATTAAAATTTTCATATTTTATGTTCGATGCAGATATTTATGTCGGACTCAGTCCGAAAAGATCGGTTGTGATTGAATCGGGTGTAACCTGGATTTGATTTTCACTATTGATAGAATGGATTCCTAGTTACTTTTGGTTAATTATACCCTTGATTATGAACCAGTGTCCTCCTAAAGTGAGTGTTTGTATCCCTACATTTAATCGTAGCCAGCTGGTTGGCTCTGCGATCGCCAGTGTTCTTGCCCAAACTGAACCGGATTGGGAGTTGATTATTTGTGACGACGGATCTGGAGATGATACCCCACGAGTAGTCACCCAGTATCAGCAGCGCGATCGTCGCATTCGCTATATCAGACATGAAAAAAATATTGGTAAAAGTAATAATATGCGCTCTGGCTTTGATGTAGCGCAAGGGAAGTATTTTGTCAAGTTTGATGATGACGATCGCCTTACCCCCGAATTCCTAGCCGCCACAACCGAAATTTTAGATCGCCATCCAGAGATTGATTTTGTCGGTTGCGATCATTGGATTATCGATCTGGAAAATCAGCGGGATCCGGAACAAACTGAGGCGAACTCGCGCCGATGGGGCAGAACACAGTTACCTGTAGGAAAGGTGAAGAATTTATTAGAGGTAGTTTTTGTCAAGCAGAGCTTTCAGGTGGGCGCGACAATTTTTCGGACGGAGGTACTCAAAGAGATTGATTTTATGCGTCCCAATTTACAAAATTGTGAGGATAATGATTTGTTGGTGCGCTTGGCGATCGCCGGCAAACAAGCCTATTATTTACCCCAGAGACTGATGGAATATCGTGTCCACCCAGAACAGCAAGGACTGCATCGCGCTATCCCTTATTTGCAAGATAAGTTAAATTATCTGCTCAGTTATCAATTTCTAGATGAAACCCTAGAGAAAATTCGCCAAAGTCGTCTGACAGAAACTCAATTATTACTGGGATTACGATTAGTGGAAAAAAATCAAGTGGCGGAAGGCAGAAGATTAATCCAGCAAGGAAAATCTTTTTCGCCTCAGAAGGCAAGAGTAGGTTTAGCGCTCTCAAGATTACCCCCATTTATGAGAGTTAAAGCCTTTGACCTCTTGCGTCAGTTTCGTGGTTAATCAGTAATGGAACGGTGGCTATGGCAAGATTTCTTCACCTATCAGATGTACATTTAGGATTCGATCGCTACGAAAATGTGGAGCGGACAAAAGACTTCTTTTTTGCGTTCAAAGATGCTCTAGAAAAATATGCGATCGCCCCAGGGGTAGACTTTGTAATCATTGCCGGAGATTTGTTTGAACATCGGCAAATTTTGCCCGCTACACTCAATCAAGCCGAAATCGCCCTAGAATTACTACAACAGGCCCATATTCCCGTCTTAGCGATTGAAGGAAATCATGATAACTTACCCTATGGAACCCGCACCAGTTGGCTCAGATATTTGGCGGATAGTGGTTTATTAATTTTGCTCGAACCCAATGAACAACAAGGCTATGATTTATGGAATCCAGACACACGCAGAGGAGGCTATATTGACCTTCCTTGCGATGTCCGCGTGCTCGGATCTCGCTGGTATGGCGCGTCTGCACCCAAAGCCATTCTTCAGTTAGCAGAAGCGATAAAAACACTTCCTCCTGCGCCCACTTATCAAGTGATGTTATTTCATCATGGCTTAGAAGGTCAAATCGCTCGTTATTCGGGAGCATTAAAATATGATGAATTGAGACCATTACGAGAAGTAGGAGTTGATTATCTCGCCCTAGGTCATATTCATAAACATTATACAGCGGAAGGATGGATTTTTAATCCCGGTTCCACAGAAGCCAATAGTATTGCCGAAGGACAAGACCAAAATCCACGGGGAGTTTATTCGGTAGAATTGCATCAGGGAAAAGTCAAAGCCGAGTTGAAACGAGACTACTATCAACGCCCAATTGTGCGACTCAAATTGAAAGTCAATAAACAACAAACTGCCAGAGAGATAGAAATGGCTGCTGATCAGGTGGTGATGGCGGCAACAGAGCGCACCAAACAGGCGATCGTCGAATTACGAATTGAGGGACAATTAGGGTTTAATCGACTCGATATCAATGTCCGCAAATTAAAACAAAATTTACAAGAAAAGAGCCAAGCACTCATTTTTTTACTCAAACTAGACGTAACAGGCACAGCATACGAAACACGCCTCGAAAAAGGGGAAGAACCTCCGAAACGGGAGGAAATTGAGCAACAAGTATTTGAGGATTTCTTGAGCGCTAACACTCATTATCAACCCCAAGCAGCACGGTTAGCTCAAGGATTAAGACTATTAAAACAACAGGTACTTGAAGGTGAACATCCTGCCGAACTATACCGCTTTGTGGAAGAATTGCTGGAGCATAAATAAGCCAATGGAGAATAGAGGGAGAGGGAACAAGTTGCTGATGAGCAATCTCTGCTGTCAATATACAAATAGGTAGACTGATCCGTCAGCCAACGCAAAGAATCATTTTGCTTCGTGTCTTTGTGGTGCCCAAAAAACGATAGTATCACGGATGAGTTCTTGGAGTTGAGCCATAGGCTATGAGTTAGGATGTATTAATCAGGTATTGTTGCAGATCATTGAGCACTTCATGGGCAGCAAGAACATTCAGTCCCCGCCAAACCGAAAAATCAACAAGATAGACTCGATCATTTTGAACAGCTTTCAGTTTAGACCATAGAGGCTTTTTCTGGAGACGTTCAATTGCAGAAGTATCTTCTTGGCGTAAAGCGGCGATAAAAAGCACATCACTATCAATCTCTGGTAGAAGTTCCTCAGAAATCGGCAAATCTATGCTACCAGAACTCTGAAATAATGGATTCAATATTCCCACATCGTTCAAAACGCCCCCTGCAAATGAGTTTTGACGAGTGATTACCAGTTGCCCGGAAGCAATGAAGGCAAATGATACACGAATTGGTGAGTGGCGATACTCCTGCCCAGTCACTTGGCGATCGCCCAGCAAACTCTTTAGCTTCTCGACTCGATGATAGTAATCTTCCATCAGGTGATCAGCCATGAGGTTTTTCTCAAAAACCCTTGCAGCTTCTTTAAGATGGTGTTTCCAGTCTCCTCTAGTTTCTACCCAAGGTAAAACGATGGTTGGGGCAATGTGTAGTAACTGTTGATAAATCCCTTCAAACCACGGATGGGAAATCACAATAATTAAGTCAGGACGAAGCAATAGTAGCCTTTCTAAATTGATCTGACCAGATGGACTGCGGAACACTTCCACGCCATCCGCCTTGCCCTCAAAATAGGGAAAGTCTGCTTCTATTTCAGTGGTGATCCAGGCGGCAATCGGTTTTATATCCAGCGCCAGCAGAGATGCCAAGCTATTGAAATCTAGGGTGACAATTCGTTTTGGCTCAAGAGGAATACAGACTTCTCCTCGAATATGCTTCACAATTCGACAATTTTGCTGATGTCTGGTTGAGAAGGTAATGCTGGAATGTTGACTTGCATCACAAGCAATCACCAGCATTCCCATCAGAATCCCTAGCAGCAATAGACGAGTAAATTGGCATAGAGAAAGTTTCATGAAAGCGAATAGCTTAAACTAAAATTGCCATGAAACTGTACCTTGGACAGTAAATGGTGCACCCGTGGCAACACGCAATCGACTGAATGCATTTTCAAAGTAGTCTACATTAAACAGGTTTTTGAAATTGAGGGCAGCTCGGAATTGATCGCGCTTGTAAAAAATGGCAGCATCTGTGGTGACATAACTAGGCACCTGAAAGCTATTGGCTGTATCTCCAGCCCGATCGCCCACATAAAACAATCCCAAGCCAAACCCTAAACCCCGCAAATTCCCTTGTTGAATTTCATAGGTAGTCCATAAACTAGCGGCATGAGGAGTGGTTTGCAGCACCCGATTGCCTACGGAAATTGAGTTATCTCTGGTGACGCGGGCATCGTTATAGGCGTAGCTAGCCAAGAGGTTCCATCCCGGCAAAATTTCTCCTGCAAGGCTTAGTTCAATGCTCTGACTGCGCTGCTCTCCCGTTTGTACAGAAAAACCGACATTCACTGGATCATCAGTTAGGACATTGGATTGGGTAATGTGATAGAAGGCTAGAGTAGTGGAAAGTCTGGGATTTAAATCGGCTTTCATCCCAATTTCATACTGAGTGCCTCTGGTAGGACTAAATTCACTGCCGTCAAAGGCTCTGCCGATCGCAGGCTCAAAGGAGCGGCTGTAGTTAGCATAGAGGGAAATAGCCGGGGTAGGTTGATACACAATGCCCACTTGGGGACTGAAGGCACTGCCTGATTGCGTAGTTTCAGTATCAGCTAACAAGTCTCGATTAGTTTGACGAAAGAGATCGAACCGCCCCCTGATCAAGAGTTTCAGATTATCAGCGATCGCGATCTGATCTTGTAAGATGAAACCTAGCTCATCCGTTACGGTGTTACTATCAAGCTCAGAGGTAACAGCGCCCGGCGGTAGACCGTAGACAGGGTTAAACAAGTCAATCGGCACACCCTCCCTACTGATCAACTTGAGGCTATTATCCAGCCTACCGAGATCAATACCAACAAGCAACTGATGCTCAACAGAACCAGTCGCCAACTTACCCACAACATTGGTAGAGAGCCGGTAGTCATGGTAGCGATCAGGGGCAAAATAACTCGCAGTTCTCAACAAGGTGCGATTATCGGGCAACAGCCGAGTACCAACATTGATGTTCCTACCCTCATAGTTCACATAGGTATAGCGAAATGTGTTATTCAGTGACCAATTTTCGCTGAATTGATGCTCTAAGCGATAGCCAACTCTCCCCACTGTGACATCCAGTTGACCTTCATTGGTAATACGACTCCGGGGAATAGAGCCGTTGGGATTTGCAAAGATAGTCCCCAGTGCCGGCAGTCCCAGGTTATAGCTATCCTGATTGAGAGCTTTGTAAGTACCGGCGATCGTCAAAAATGTATTCTCACCTAGTTCAAAACTAAACACTGGCGCCAGCACAAAATTTCTAGTTTCGCTCAAGTCAGTGAAAAAATTTTGACCACGGTAAGAAGCATTCACCCGATACAGAAATTTCTGATCATCATCCAACGGGCCAGAAACATCCACTTCACCACGAAAAAAATTAAAACTACCGACCGTTGCTTCCGCAAAATAATAAGGATCGCGCAATGGCTGCTTCGTCACAAAGTTGATCGTTCCCCCCGGCGATGTAGATCCCAGGAGAACCGAGTTAGGCCCCAAAATAACCTCCATACGTTCAATACCCGTGAGATCAGGGCCAATATTAGAAGCTAACCCATTGGTCTCCTTGATCCCATCTAGGGTAGATTGGCTAAAAAAGCCCCGCACCCGCACCCGCAGCGAGTCAAAGTTAGTCGGGGCGGAATTACGGACACTCGGAGCATTGAGTAGAGCACTAGAAACATCAGCCCGTTGATCGCGGATGACTGCCTGCGGAATAATTTGAATGGATTGGGGAATATCCCGCAGGGGCGTATCTGTCCGTGTGATCGTCGAGGAATTTGGTACCCGGTAACCGGGCTGTCCTTCCCCCGTCACCACAATTTCTTCATCAGGCAATTCCCCCTCTGGATTGAGCACATACGCCAGAGTACCTGTCTTCAGCACCACTTCCGTCGTGGGCGGCGCACTGTTTCCGATCACCAGGATTTGAATCTTGTTATCCGTCACCTGGGTGATTTGTAAGCTGGCAATGTCTGCGGTGGGATTCTCAACGCTGAACGCCTGTCCCTCTGGTAGCGCTAGCACGGCATTGGCAATCTCGGCAATCAGACTGTTGCCCTCGGTGCGAAATTGGCTGGCATCTACCAGAAGAGGTTTGTTGTCAGCGGTTTCTAGGGTGATTTCTAGTTCCGTCTCAAGGGGTTCCACCCTCACCTGAGTCACTTGGACTGTGGCTGTATCGATCTGTGCCCGCCATTCTTCTAGGGGAGTGGCAGAGCGTTTCAGATTACGGATGGAAGGAATTTTGGCAACCGATGGGGAAACCAATGCATCCAGTGCATTGGAGCCGTCAGCTTGATTCGCGGCCAAATCCGTTTTCACCTCTGCCCAGCTTGGCTGAACCCAAGCCAGCCCAGACACACCTAGCAATAGTACCCATCCACAAGAATGCTTACCCATCTCACTCACACTAATTAAGAATTAATTGCAACAGTGATGACAATAATGGAATCACCGCTATTGTGAAAGGGGGCGTGGTGGGTGAGCGGGAACTATTTTGGTGGATTAGCGGGCGGATCGCGCTGTCAGATTCTGAATAAATGCCTGGTGAGTGGGGTCAGCAATGCCCATTTGCAGAACTTTCAGGACTTCCGTCATATTGCCAGCCAGCAAGGCTGGTACCACTTTCTAACAGAGGTATGGGCAGTGAGTGGGTAGGCTGGTGCGACACCATGATTAACCTCTAGTATCGTTGAGAGAAGTATAGTGTTACTTATAGCGCAGCGTCTAGATCGATCGCCGATACGGCATCCCATAGTCTCTCGGTGAAATACCATATTTCTTTTTAAAGGAGGCAGCAAAGTGGTGGCGATCGCGTAATCCAACCGCCATCATCACCTCGGTCACGGACATCTGTCCCAGTTGCAATAACTGCTGGGCCTGTTGTAGACGATGGTTGTCGAGATAGCCATACACTGTTAAGCCAAACACCTGCTTAAAGCCTCGTTTCAGGGGATATTCATTCAGCTTTGCCTGCTGTGCCAGGTCTGGTAAGGAGGGTAGCTCCTGTATATTCAACAACAATAGGGTTTTGGCATAGTGAATGCGCTCTAGGGTGCCAGCAGGGAGCGGTTTAATCGCTTGGCTACCAGCTTGGATCTCATTTTCCTGCTCGAGCACTAAACTCACCAGTTCCAGCGCTTTTGCTTCCAAATACACTCGTTTCAAAAGTCCCCGATGCGAACAGCGGACAATTTGCCACAAAATTCCTTCCATCATGGGAGTTAACCGGGCAACACGGGTATAGTTTTCCTGCTCTATTGGGCGAATCAGATGGTGTAATGCTGGAGGCAATTGCCCATCTGTCCCACCGATGAAGCTCTGAAGGGTTTCGGGTTGCAGGCAAATGGTTACTTCTAAGGCGGTTTGTTTTGGGCCATCGTTGATTTCTAGGGAAGACAAGCCACTGCCATAGAGAGCAAATTCCCGATCGCCGACCTGCGTGTACTTATCGTCGTGATGTCCGGTGAGATGGAAATGAAATCTTAGTTCACTGGGTTGCTCTGGGCACTGAACGAGTAGGCGATCGCGCAAACGAACCTGGAGAATCTCTACTTCTAATCCCGATCGCAGCTCAATCCAGCGAATACAACCCTGTCCCATTGCGGCTGGGTAGCAGTAGGTGATATCCAGGGGATCATGGGGATCTGCCTGAGCCGTAGCGTCCATCTTCTGGTAGAGATCGCGCAGGGCGGGTTGAGAAATGGTGATAGACATCCCTCAAGTCAAAGCCTCCCTTATCTTGATTGGGCAAACCCCATAGGCATTTGGAGAAATCATCTGCGGTTCTGCTTGGGTAGCTAGTGATACCAGCGCAGTTTCAGCGATTAGGGCAAAGAAAGAGAGTTGACACATGGATAGGAGTTCCTGGAGAAAAATTTGATTACTCAACTTCGCTACTCGGTGGTGGCGGCTCCTCAACCGGTGCGGGTTCCTCAACTGGTGCCCAATCTTCAACCGGTGCGGGTTCTTCAACTGGTGCCCAATCTTCAAC
>CAZTRW010000028.1:0-26796 GCA_964616725.1 uncultured bacterium | reverse complement strand
AAACTCCCCCAAGCAATGCTCCGGTGCAGATAACAGACGCTTCAACTGAGTAGGAACCAAAGAAACAAAATAATCTCCCAGATGCCAGGGAAGTCTACTCCCCAGAGACTGATAAGGGAAAATTGCCAGATTTCCCCCCGTCAGCAAAGAGCGCAACACTGACATCAGTCCACTCACATGATAAACCGGCAGGACACAGCAGGAATGAATAGGGGCATCAGCAAAATAGGCAACAAATCCCTCAACCGCAGCCGTCAGAGTTTGCCAGGTATGCATCGCAAATCGAATCTTGCCCGACGATCCCCCCGTAGCAATCATAATCGTTCCCGGTCGCACACAACCGACAGAACCATACTCAGGACAAATCGGTACACTTCCCCAAATCACCTGGGGTTGAACTTGCCGAAAAACTTGCTGCCATTCGGAAACTTGCCACTGGGGATTTCCCAGAAAAACGGGAGCCTCAGCCGCAACCGCCGCAAAAAATCCAGCGAGGAATCTGTGTGGTTCTTTTTCATTCAGGAGAACTGTAGGGGGAGTGGCATTTGGACTGCATCCAACATGAATCTGCTGTAGGTACTGATATCTTTCCTGAAATAACTGCAAAAATTCTGCTTTTCCTGGAGTGATCCAATGCAGTTGTGCTACTAATTCAGGGAGGAACATAGGAGACCTCATGCTCTCACAGTGTGATGCAAATAGTGTAATGCCATGCCACCCACCACTGCACAGACTAAACCGATCCAACCCACTCCTTCATTTAAAAGTAAAAAGCCACCGATGGAAAACATCATACCAAATAGTAATAGGGTAGCTGCGCCTACTTTTGCCAAGTCTTGTCCTAAATTTTGTAACGGTGCTAATCCGGTGCGTAATCGCTGCCGTTGCCATCCGGGCCCTCCTGGGCGCACCAATTGATAAAATAGATCTAGGGTTTGATCAGATTCAGGTGGTGTGAAAAACATGGCAGCGATCCAGCAGAGAGCACTAATGGTGGTAGTGACTAATAAACGCACGCCAAAGTCTTCAATTTTGAGCAGAGGCATGACGCTAGTGGTGAAACCGACTAAAAATCCCCCCATCATGGCGGCTAATTCGGCGGCGGCGTTAATTCGCCACCAAAACCAGCGTAAAATGAGGACGAGGCCGGGGCCTGTGCCGATCGCAATTACCAAACGAAAGACAGTAGCCACATCTTGGGCATAAAAGGCGGCGATCGCCCCCAAAACCGTTACGATCACCGAAGATAAGCGCCCCACCAACACCAACTCCTCAGAGCCAGCTTCTGGGCGAAAAAAGCGTAGATATAAATCATTGGTAAGATAGGAAGCACCCCAGTTAATTGAAGTGGAAACGGTGCTCATAAACGCAGCGAATAGAGAAGCCACTACCAGTCCTAACATCACCGGCGGTAGAAAGTCTAACATCAGTTTAGGATAGCCCAGTTCGGGATCGGGTAAATCGGGATAGATGACCAGAGCCACTAAGGCGACTAAAATCCAAGGCCAGGTGCGAACGACATAATTTAAAAGGTTGAAAAACCAGGCTGATTTTTCTGCTTCTTCTTCATCTTTTGCCGCTAATAACCGTTGAATAAACTCTCCGCCGCCATCACTCCGGCGAAATGCCCACCACTGAATCAATAGATAGGCAGCAAAGGTGCTGAAACTCAAACTAGCGGTTTCACCATTCCAGGGAATAAAGGCGAGGGTTTCTGGTGGTACGCGGGGAATAAGTTGATGAATACCACCGATGTGATTTACTGCGATGATTGCTACGGCGATCGCCCCTAACAACGCCAAAAAGAACTGGAAAAAATCCGTGATGACAACTCCCCACAATCCAGCAATTCCAGAATAGAGCAACACAAATAAACTGACCCCCACCACACTCCAAAGCTTGAGATTTTCTCCCGGTTCAATCCCCAAACTTTGCCATAATTCCAGGGCATCTACTACTTTCACCATGGCTAACATCGCGTAGCCAATCCCAATACAATTAATCGGTACAGCAAATAAAAATGCTTTCACTGCTCGCAAAATGGCTGCCATCCTACCGCCATAGCGAATTTCTGTTAACTGAGCATCTGTAATGACTTGAGATCTGCGCCATAAACGAGCAAACAGATAAATCATGACCACATGAGCCAGAGCAAAACTCCACCATTCCCAGTTTCCGGCAATGCCACGGGTAGCCACTACTCCGGTAATGTAGAGGGGAGTGTCAATGGAGAACGTGGTTGCTGCCATGCTGGCACCGGATAACCACCAAGGGAGCGATCGCCCCGAAACAAAGAATGATTCTAACCCTTCTGAGGCCTTTCCTGACAAATACAATCCCAACACCAAGGTCAACAGCAGATAAGCCAGAACAATTAACCAATCAATTTGAGTCATAACCTCACGGCAGACAGTTTTTTGCAGAGTTCGATGATACCACTCTGGTGATACTCCTAATACAGCGGACAGTCGAGAGTTGATCGGTGGTGATGCCAAATAGTTAATTCGATTCTCAAGGCGACATCGAATTAACTATACTCCCAATGAAGGTACCAGAACAAACCACACCTTAGGCAGGATAAATCCGCAAACGACGATTGGGTTCTTCCCCAAAACTATCTGATTTCAGGCGATAATGCTCCACTAGCTCATGTTGCATTTTCCGCACTTTGCCAGAGCGAGGGAGCAGTTCCACCGGTTGCCCTTTGGGAATGACAATCTGCTCTACCGCTAAACGGGCTTCTTCGAGGGCTTCGAGTTCATCTTCTGCACCGCTATAGGCAAAGAGATTGAGGTCAATTTCTTCTTGGATATCAGAGCCATCGAGATCGAGAAGACGCTGAAGCGCGCGAATCATCTGGGGGACAGTGTTAGATTTGAGGGTATGGATGGGAAGATGACGAGATTTGGCCATTTGGCGGAGTTTAGCTTGACTTCTAATATGCGATCGCAACGCCAAAACCGCATCCGCCCCATCAATATCCTTCGTCAGCAACACCGGCAAATTCAACGTCCGAATCACCTGCTCCAACTGATGACGACTAATCCCATAAGGATAAAGATGCAACGGCCAATCTTCCCCATTCGGTCCCGTCGGCCGATGGATCTCCGACCCTGGCTCCGTTCCCTTCAAAGACTCCTCCAACATCTGATGAAACACCTCTACCTCAGCAGAGCCACGCTCCACCACAGCAGACATCTGACTATCACGCGGAACCGGCAACATCCTCCCCTGAGTACGCCACCCCTTCAGACCCTCTGCCGTTGACCAAGATTGATTCACCCCCTCCGCCTGAGACAAAGGAATAGTAGCATTCGTTACCCCATGAGAACGGCGACTATTCGGCCGTTGCACCATCAACCCACTTTCCGTCGGTTCATAGGCAATCACCACCTCTCCACGTTCATTAACACTTCGCACTTGAGGCACAGGCTGTCGTCCCCTGAGCAAACAATCCACCGTTTGATCCACCTGTTCATGCACAATCCACCGTTGCCGCTCTTGCATCTCAATCGCAATCTCAAACGTTGGCGGCGATTTCCGCTCCAAAACCGTTTTTTGCGATCCCCGCCGTCGCGCTTCATCATCGCCCAGCGTCACCGCCTGAATCCCACCTACCAAATCGGAAAGAGTAGGATTCTTAATCAAATTTTCGATTTGATTTCCGTGGGCCGTCCCTACCAACATTACTCCTCGTTCCGCAATAGTACGGGCAGCCAAAGCTTCTAGCTCTGTACCAATTTCATCGATCACAATCACTTCGGGCATATGGTTTTCCACGGCTTCAATCATCACTTGATGCTGAAGTTCAGGACGAGTCACTTGCATCCGCCGAGCACGGCCGATCGCCGGATGAGGAATATCCCCATCACCTGCCACCTCATTCGAGGTATCAATAATCACTACTCTTTTATACAATTCATCCGCCAATACCCTGGCAATTTCCCTCAAAGCCGTCGTTTTGCCAACCCCAGGACGACCCAGCATCAAAATAGACTGACCTCGCTCTACGAGATCCCGAATCATCCCAATCGTGCCAAATACAGCCCGTCCTACCCGCAGAGTTAAGCCAATAATGTCACCCTTGCGATTACGAATGGCACTAATACGATGAAGCGTTTGTTCAATCCCCGCACGGTTATCGCCACCAAAATGACCCACCCGATCCACACAATATTGAATATCATCGCGACTGATCGCTGTCTGGGTAATATACTCTGCCTGCTGGGGAAACCGAGCTTCTGGCAGCCGCCCTAAGTCCAAAACCACTTCAATCAGTTCAGGGCAACGAGGATGGGTTTCTAGGGGCTGCCGAATCGTATCTGGAAGAATGTCGAGTAGTTGTTTTAAATCATCGGCCATATGGGGATAGGGTTTTTCCGGGAGAGGACAGTATAAGCGTTGGGTAGAATCAGGGGTGGAAATTAATCGGAGGGGTTCCAAAAGAGTCATAATTATTGAGATTTAAGGATGGGATAGGTGCTCTCTTCTCGCCCTGGGACAGAGGGTTTGAGTTGAGAGACGAGGGTATGAGCGAGTTGGACAGCTTGCCAGAGGAGATCTGGGTAAGATTCCAAATGGGGAGTTGGGTTAACTCCTAATGCCAGGGAAGGGGAGAGAGGCTCCGCCATCGCCTGATCTTCCAAGGCTGCCAAAACGGGGGAAAGTAAGACACGAGCATAACTACCATAGGCGACACCTACAACGTGGGGTTTTGGATCGGGTTCTAATCCAAGCTTTTGAGGGAGTGGGGTTCCCCAATAACCTAGGTTTCTGAGGTGGGGAACGGTATGGGCGTTGGTTCCTCCCGCCAGTTGAACTGCGCCGGGTAAGCCGGAAGCAAGGACTTTTTTGGCGAGGTTCAGAGTGGCGTGGGTGGTGCCAGCACCGATATCACCACTCATAGGACGACCGTCTACTTGCCAGAGGAGAGGGCAGGGGAGAGGATGGATCAGGGCTGAGAGGGATTTTAAGTAGTCGATGTAATCATCACCATTGGGACAACTGATGGCGATTAACCCTAGGGAGGGGAGATGGGGATGAATGGCTTGCCAAAGACGTTGAAAGTCTGTATAGTGAGAGACCTGGGTATGAATTTCGATCGCGCCGATGCCCATCTGAATCAGTTGCGGTAAGACGGTCTGGGGGGTGGAAATGTAGGAGCGGGTGATAATTTGCTGGTAGGGACAGACGGCAACACATCGACCGCAACCGTAGCATTTGTGGTCAATGACTCCGGTGTGGGAATGGACGGCGATCGCTTGGGTGGGACAGATGGGTTCGCAGGGCCGGGAACAGTCCGGTGGACAGTGAGAGGGGTTAAATTCGGCTTTGCGGAAATGAGGGTCTTCGCCATCGTTGAGGCTGACCATGAGGAGGGGATCATGGTTTTGGGTGGGTTGACCGAGTTGTTTGGCCCAGGTTTGGGGTTTGAGGGTACGAGCCGTGGCGATCGCTTCGAGAGCGACCGCGGCGATCGCGGGATCGGCAGCGATATCAATGCAGTCGGCTCCGGCTAGGGTGTAAGCCAACGTGAGGTTTCTGATGGCGGGGATATGTTGGTAACTGGCTCCGCAAATCAGCTTGAACCAGCGGTTATCCCGGATTGAGTTGAGGGCTGGGTAGAGTTGAGTCACCCTTTTAAGATAAGGCCTTGTGGCCAAAATGGGGAGGCCTGGGATCGGGATTAATTGAGGAAGTAGGACAGCCAAAGAAATCAAGGGGGATCGGGGGGATCAGTAATCTGTACTATATCATAATACAAACAGAAATGAGGGGGCGATCGCTCTTTATTTCAGGGCATTTTTAGACTATTTTGTCAAGCTTTTTATCATAACTTTACCCAAAATTCACAAACAGCCACACTTTAGTAAAAGTTAACTAAGTGGAATTACTATTTTTCTCTCCTAGCCCAAAAATCCGTAGATCTTGCGATGCCCCCATGCTCTTCCGGCGTAAATTAACTCCAGTAGCGTAAAGTGAGTCAGCAAAGCGCTCCCAAAGGTCTCCACTACATTAACTCACTGAGTAATGTAACGAATTATTAAGCTTTGCCTAAAAACAGGTCGAAAAAAACGAGAACCCTATAGAGGGGTAAATTTAATCCACTCTGCACATACTTCTATACGATTCACGATTCGGGTGAATCCCTACCATCATGAGCTTCTTCAAAAACTTCCGCCGTTCCAACGCTCCTAAAACCGCTCAACCCCAGTCTCAGCCAGGTCAAACCTTCATCCTCGAACCCATCCTTACTCCTTCATCAGGACTTCCTATAGATGGAGGAGATACAGGAGACGAAATTCCCCTCTTACAAGGAGACTTGGAGATCAACCTCGATCCTCTTGAAGGTGACGAAATTGATATTCCTGACTCTACCAAAGCTTCTGAGGTAGAACCCTCAGAAGGTGCAGAAGCAGAGAATACGAACGTTACTGAGGCTGATGCTGATATTGATCAGGTAGAATTTGACCCAGAAACAGAAGAAGAAGTCTCTTATATTACCTCTCTTTCCGAAGATCCCCCTTCAGAACCAGAGAGAGAAGAGATCGCAATTAAAGAACCCACAAAACCGAACAATCTCAAACCTGAAAGCGATAAACAAGCTCTCTCTAGGTTTCCTGCTTCTCTGGAGGCAGCAGAAAATGATCGAGAGCTTCTGCAACCGAGTGTAACCGAAACCACTGACACAGAAAGCCCTGAAACCGGAGACGAAATTCTCAACCATACAGAAGAAGACAGGGAAGAAATTGTCCCTGTTTTAGATATCTCCCAACCCAACTTTACCTTTGACTCCGGTATCTTCACCGTCGGAGAAACGGGACAAGTTCAGATTGACTACATCTTTGACGGTGGGGGATATAAAGGCGAACTGGCTATCTTTTCCTTAGAAGGAATGGACGAATTTGAACCGGGTTCCGAGGAATTTATCCAAGAAGCAGCCAGTCGCGCCTTGAGTAATTCAGAACTCGGTCATGTGGTGATTTCCGATGCTGAAGAAGGAGCGAAATTTAGCGGCAACTTAGGCGAGCGCGACCAAAACTCAGGAGAGTATTTAGGGGTGAAAACCTTTAAGATGCGCTCTGGCGATACTTTTGGGGTGATGCTGGTTCCCAATAAGACGGTAGCGAGGGTTTTGGATAATCCCACTATTGGCGGTTCTGGTCGTCCGTTATTCTCCATGGTAACCGCGAATCCCCATGAAGCGTTTCATGTGGGTCAAATTGCCGATGTGACGGGAGATGGTTCGACGTTTGTGATGGAAGATATCCGGGTTGATGGTAAGACGGATTCGGATTACAATGATGTGATTTTCCAGGTCAGGGGAGCAAAAGGTAAAGCTACATTATTAGATAGTGCGATCGCCTCTGACAAAGAATGGCGCTATTCTGATCTTGGGCAAGCCTTACTCGAATACGCCAAACCCTACATCACCCCTGAATCCGTAGAAACCGAAGTCAGCGACCTCATTCAGGACGTACAAGGCTTAACCGAAGCCCTGCAAGACGCAGTAGAATCCATTGAACCAGAAGTTCCAGAACCGACTCCCACTTCTGAGCCAAACGAGCAACCCCCAGAACTTTCAGAACCTGACAATTCTGCTAATTCTGAGCAAGATGTGGAAACTTCAGACACTCAAGAAACTGAAACTGCTGAAAATTCCACTGCACAAACCTCTAATTCTGAGGAGGACGTGCAAACTTCAGATACTCAGGACACTGAAACAGCAACGAGCTCTGAGCCAGATGAGCAAACCCCAGACACTGAGGAATCCGAACATATTCATGACGAATATCAAGAACCCTCAGCCACTGATAACCTCATCGCTCGGTTAGACCATTTAACCACGCGACTCGAAGACGCGCAGAATGCACCCGTTTCCAGCGAAGAAGCAGAACAACTGCAAACCTTGGTGGAACAGGTCGAAACCTTAACCGAAACCTTGGAAGAGCCTGACTATCAATTCTTATCTGAGCGAGCAGAATTGGCAGTAACGCGAGTGTTTGAGCGCTTGGAAAACGTCGCCCAACGCATCGTTCCCATTGGCGAAACCTCTCCAGAATTTGAATTTGCCCAAACTTCCCAACCCCTAGTCGGTATCATCGACACCGGATTTAATGGGGAGAATCCGGATATCGACTACGATCGCATTATCCTTGGTCGCGATCGTATTGACAATGACAATGATCCCCGACTGTCCGAAGGCGAAGGCAACGAACACGGAACCCATATCCTCGGCATTATCGGCGCAACCCAGAATAACGGCATCGGTATTGATGGCATCAATGATGATGCCCCGATTTGGGTGGGACGTGCCGTAGGTTCAGGAAAATGGGCCGAGTCCTTGATGGAATTTGTCGATGCTGCGCGAGAGTCAGGACAACCCAATGCGGTGGTGAATTTGAGTATGGATTTAACTCAGATTGATGCAGAGGGAAATGTGACGACGCGCTATGAGTTTACCCTAGATGAGCAGAGGGCGATTGAATATGCTCGTGAACATAATGTGCTGATTGTGGCTGCTGCCGGAAATGATGGTGGCGTGATGTCGGCGTTGGGACAAGCTTCTCAGAAGTTCGATAATATTCTTACCGTCGGTGCTGCTGAACAAGTGAATCTAGAAGTCTCTGTGGCTGAAGGTTTCGAGCGAGTAAACTATTCCAGTTATGGAGAAGGATTAAATCTGGTTGCTCCTGGAGGAACCGATGAATATCCGATCTTATCCACCGTTGGTAATGGTGTAGGAACCATGACCGGGACTTCAGTAGCAACGGCAAAAGTTACCGGGGCAGCGTCTCAAGTTTGGGCGGCTAATCCTGAATTAAGCTATCAGCAAGTGGTGCGAATTCTCAAGGAAACAGCGACTGATTTGCATGAAGCGAATCCCGATCATGAAACTGGGTTTGGCTTGTTAAATATTGCCGCCGCCGTTCAGTTGGCAACTGTGACAAAACCAGAAGTTTACGAGTATTCTGCCATTGAGCTTTCACAACCTTGGAGTGGAGAAGGTCAATTTACTGCTACGGAACGTGCTGCTGCCACCGAGTTTATGGGCAAATACTATGAGTGGGATAATTACATGATTAAATCAGGAGATACGCTGAGTGCGATCGCTCTTCGTACAATGGGTAATGGTTCCGCTCCTTATTACAATTTTATTGCCCAGAAAAATGGTATTGCTAACCCCAACTGGATTTTTCCGGGAACTTGGATTCAAGTGCCCAGGCAAGTTGCAGTTCCCACACCTACACCTCCACCAGCTAATCGCCCAACTCCTGTATCCACTCCTTCTGGCGTTCCTTATACCGTTAAAAAGGGAGACACTCTCTGGGGAATTGCTCAACGCTTGTTAGGTAATGGTAATCGTTGGTGGGAAATTAAAGATGATAAGGGTAATCTTTTCAATGAATCCACTGCGCGGCATTTGCGTATTGATCAAGTAGTTTATCTTCCTGGTGGTTCTTCAAATGGTGGTGGTGGCAATCTAGGTCATCCCGGCAATCCTTTAGTAACTAGACAAGGAGCGCAATACTTCAGGGATCGTCCTCAGTTCTATACAACTGGTAATATTTTTGCCCAATCAATGTATGGTTCTAGTCTGGTTGGTGGACGGGGTTCTACTGAAGGAAATTGTACCTGGTATGCTCATGGTCGCCTTTTAGAGATGGGTAAAAATCGGTCTGCTTTGAGAACAATGTCTGGACATGCGAAGCAATGGCATTACCAAATGTCCAATGGTACACAAGCTTTTTCATCACCCCAAGTTGGCGATATTGCACAATGGACAGCTAATGGAGCTAACCATGTGGCTGTTGTCGAACAAGTCCACTCGAACGGTACAATAACGATTTCGGAGTCACACTATAGTACCAATTTGGATGGAGGTGGCGATGGAACATTGCATTGGGTTAAGACTATTTCTGCCAGTTCTCCTACTCGATACATTCGAGTTCCTAATGCATAACTGACAGTGGCCATTTTATAGGGTGCGTTAATTAACGTACCCTGCAGTCATGGGAGAAAGCCGATCGCCTTTCCCATCCTCTCCCCCACCCCAAGAAACCGGGTTTTTAGGTCACATTTGCTGCTTCAGCGATATCTGTGGCAAAAACCCGGTTTCTGACTTTGGGGCGATCTTTGGACGAGCAGGGAGGGGGGCGATCGCTTAAGTTATAATCAATGAAGCATTCAATTCATAATCTGCATCCATAATGAGTATCACTGAAACTCCAGCTATCACCTCTGAAACTATCCTGGAATCTCTCCGGGAAATCTACCCTCACATTCAGAAACAATACCAAATTAATCAGCTAGGACTTTTTGGTTCCTATGTTCGAGGAGAAGCGACTGAAACGAGCGATATCGATGTACTGGTTGAATTTAGCCCGGACATAAATTTTGGTCTAATTACCTACTGTAAACTAGAAAACTACCTGAGTGAAAGACTGGGAAAAAAAGTCGATCTCGTCACTAAAGATAGCTTAAAACCTAATATTGGTGAACAGATCCTCAAGGAAGTAGTTTACCTATGAACCGCACGATCAAAGACTATTTACAAGATATTATCGATGCAATAAACAACGCAGAAGAATTTATCACTGGTTTTGATTTTGATACCTTTGAATCCGATCAAAAAACAATTTTTGCCGTTACCCGTGCAATAGAAATCATTGGCGAAGCATCTAAACAAATTCCGCCAGAATTTAAAGAACAGTATCCTCATATCCCTTGGAAGGAAGTGGCCGGAATTCGGGATAAAATGATTCATCATTACTTTGGAATTAACTTAAAAATCCTCTGGAATACGGTGAATAACGATTTACCACCTCTAAAAGTCACTATCCAAACTATGCTAAACACTATACAACAGTAAAAACCCGGTTTTTAGGTCACATTTGCTGCTTCAGCGATATCTGTGGCAAAAACTCGGTTTCTGACTTCGGGGCGATCTTTGGACGAGCAGGGAGGGGGGCGATCGCCAAATGGGTCAAAACCAGTATAATTAACAAAACCCAACACAATCTCACAATGGCAAAACTCCCGATTAAAATAACTGTTCTGGTTAATCAATTAAAACAGCAAGCCTTAGATATAGTTGATGAATCTCTAGCTATAGAGCTAAAAGTTTTTGAGCAATTTGGAGAAACAGAGCAAACCATTGCCGCTTTAGACGAAATGAAGAATGCGGGAGAAGATGCCGCATCAGCTTACTCGCAACTGTCCACCCTCCAGTTACAAATTGCTAAAATCCAACCGGATGCTCCTTCTGATGTGTTAAAATTACTCACCAAAGTAATTGAGAGAACAGAATTAAGAATTCCAGCATTATAAAGAAGTATTCAAGAAGTTCAACAAGAATATCAGGTATAACCTCTTATGAAAAACAAACCTCAGATTCCTAACACGGAAACATCAAAACATTTGTTAAATAATCTACGTCGAACTCGTTTAGAAGTTCGAGAAGTTAGCTTAGAACTGGCGGAAATCAATGCAAGATTGGAAGATGAAATTCGTCAAAAGCAGCTAGAGAGAGTGAGAAAAACCTTAATGGGTTAATATTGACTCCAATTACCTGTAGCCTTGTATTGAGTTGGCCTAAATTAATTCCCCGCTAATACACCCTATGGGATCTGTTCGCTGATGTTAATTAGTAGTTGCCTTTTTAAGGGAGAAGGTATGAGATCGCCCTTCCCCCACCCCAAGAAACCGGGTTTTTAGGTCACATTTGCTTCTTAACCCGTAGCGATAATGGGAGGCATCGCTCAGGCGATCGCACCGAAAAACCGGTTGTGGGGGCGATCAGGCGAGGTATGGTTCAGGCGATCGCGGGATCGGCAGCGATATCAATGCAGTCGGCTCCGGCTAGGGTGTAAGCCAACGTGAGGTTTCTGATGGCGGGGATATGTTGGTAACTGGCTCCGCAAATCAGCTTGAACCAGTGGTTATCCCGGATTGAGTTGAGGGCTGGGTAGAGTTGAAGCCAGTGGAAACAAAGAAACGTAATGATGTTAAGCCTGGTGCGGGGAAATCATGCTCTGCCGGTATATTGGGAAATATGGGAAATATTGGGAGCAGTAGCCTAGAAGAGCAGCAAAGAATATTATCGCCTGTATTAGAGCTACTGAAGGAATATAAAATAGTCGTAATAGGAGACCGAGAATTTCACAGTGTCAAGTTGGGTAAGTGGCTCTGTTCAAAGGGAGTAGACTTCGTATTACGGCAAAAAAAAAGTACATACATTGCCGAAAATCCTGATGAATATCAATGTTCAAAGATTGTAAAACCGGAGGCTATAATCTGGAGGATACACGAGTCAACAACCAACGTTTATTAGCCACTATTTTAGTTAAAGCATGATCAATTACAGATCAGGCGGGAATATTATATTATCAATTGCATGAATAACACCATTACTAACTTGAATGTCAGCTTGAATAATCGTCGCATGCTCCACTGTGATCATACCTGGTTGGGAGTCTCTGATATCAATTGCGCTCCCCTCTGTTGAGTCAATCTTGCCTGTTTTTAAATCACTGGAGCGCATCTTACCCGATACTAAATGATACGTTAAGAGTTTGATCAGTATCTCTTTGTTTGCTGGCATGAGCAGGTCTTGTAGTGCTTCTTGTGGTAACTGTTGGAACGCTTTATCCGTGGGAGCAAATAGAGTAAATGGTCCCTCTCCTTTTAGGAATTCTTCCAATTGGGCTGCTTTTAATGCTTCAACTAGAATAGTGAAGGAACGATACGACTCAAGCACCTTTACCATATTTGTATTTTCGTAGGGGGACGATATTGGCTTTGGTGGTATTTGTGTTGGTGGTGGGGAGAACTACCGCCATCTGGACAAGCTGCACGATTATAGGGACACTCTCGAAGAAGATCTGGTATGGGAGGGGTTGTTTGTGCTACTGCACCGTTTAAAGCGCTGGAGTTTTGGTTGTCTGGTGGGTTTGCTCCCACAGGTAAAGTGATGAGACTGATACATCCTACTCCTGCCAGATTCACTAACAGCTTTGCACCGAGAGACAAGTTAATTGGTTTCATGCTGATTTTTCTAAATGAGGCTTTGCTGAAAACTTTAGCCCTGCGTGCAGAATAAAGAGAATAAGGAGATTTGTCAAGAGGTGAGCAGGATGTTCTTGCGAGGACAAGGGGGATTTCCTGGGGAGGGTATAGCAGAGGAATCTACTGTATAGTCATTCTGAGCAACTCAAAAAATTGCCGAACCCATAGTCCGGGGTTCTTGACCTGAATGGTAGAATTCTCGAAACTCCTCTACGCAGCATCTGGTTTTCTTATTCCCAATGCTCTAGTGGGCAGTTAGTAAGGTGGGCAGGGCTTCTAAAGTTTAGTTGCTCCCAACCAACAGCCCAGTGGCCCTGCCCACCTTACAAATTCTCCCCCCAAAGGTCGATCGCCTGCATCAAATTTAGATCAAAAAGCACGCCATCTGTTTTCTACAAAGCAAACACAGTTCGGAGAGCATGATCAATTTTTAGCAAAAGTTCTGGTTCCAGTTCACCTCGAATGGCGACCAAGCGAGAGCGATAATCAATCGGGCGGGTTTGCAAACAATCGGCAATAGATTGTTTAGTCAATCCATTGCTTGACGACGGCAAAATTTCCACATTTGTTGTAATCTTAGTTTTTTTGTCGCTCTATCCCGTAATTGGGACGACTTGAATAACCGGTACTCGCTCGTTGTAAGTGTTATTCGTGACCACAATACCAGGTCTAATTTTACCCGTTTCTGAACCTTGAGTGGGGTCGAGATTAACATCAATAATTGTCCCCCGCTTGAGCTTTATTCTTTCAGCCATTCTTCTAATCCTGCTTCAGTTAGGGCTTGTAACTCTGGCTCTTCTGCATAGATTTCCGCATAGAGAGTGGCTGATTCCTCTAATTTAGATGATTCTAAAGCTGACTGGAATCTTTTCAGCGCCGCCATAACCAGTTCCCTCAAATCTTGAAAACCATAGTCTTGGAAATGTTCAACAAATTGACTGATAGACTCATCCAGTTTAAATGTATATTCCTTCACCTTTTCAATCCTAGCCAACGAAACGACTCATAAACAACGACTGCCACCGGTGCTATTTAAACTTACTTCCGCATTTTAGCAGATTCTGTATCCAGGTATGAAATGCTATAAGCCACCAAGGGACAGAAACCCAAACATGATTTTCCAGCGGAACCTTATCCGCTCCCACTCTCCCCAGGGGCACCCCTCCCCCCAAAGGTCGATCGCGCAGCGTGCCGGAGGCGATCGCGCTTTGGTTGTTTTCGGTAGTGCGATCGCGCTCATCAGTTAGTTTTCGATGTTCCGGATGATAGAATCCTAATACAATATCGGCTTTATCGATACCGCGATCGATTAGTTTCAGTCTAAACAAACCAGTTTTCGATTGTCAGTCCTGCAAAATTAGCATAGTCTGAGACATTACGAGTTACCAGGGTCAAATCATTAACTCGAGCAATAGCAGCAATTTGCCCATCGGGGTATGAAGACATTTGACCTAAAGCTGTTAGTCTAGCTCGTTCTTGTGCAAACCATTGGGCCGCATCATGACAGTAGGGCAAGATAATCATTTTGTCTTGGATAACTTGTGTGAGATAATCAGACAACGTTCTTTTACGTCGAGACTCTGGCAATCGATATAACCCGTAAAGAAGCTCGTGCCATGTAACTGATGCAATTGCTGACTCTTCAATATTTTGTCGAAAACGAGTCAGAAACACTTCGCTCGGTCGTAATTTGATACTTTCTGAAATAATGTTGGTATCCAGGAGAAATTTTATGGTCATTACCAACTTGGTGTTTCTGGAGTAGAAGTGCGATCGCGGACTTCGGCAAAGATCGTATCTGTATCTAAGTCAATTGATTCTGCAACTATTCGGGAACGGAAAGAATCGAAAGCATCTAAGACATTTTCAGATCGAGCAGAAATAATTTTCGCAACTGGTCGATCTGCCTGAACCACTAGAAAACTTTCTCCTGCTGCCGCACGTTGGAGATAATCGATTGAGTTTTTGGCCGCTTCTTCTAAGGTTATTTTATTCATAAACAGCGTGCTTTACTTAATACTTTTGCCCTATTATACCTTAAACTCAAAGTACAATAATTTACAAGCCATTTTACCCAGTGCGATCGCACCGGAGAACCGCTTGTGGGGGCGATCGGGCGGGGCATGGTTTAGGCGATCGCAGGGGAGAGGCGTTGTGGGGGTGATCGTGTGAGTTATTGTGGGGGCGATCGCATCTTGAGTCAACCCATCAAGCTATTTCTATATCAGAAGTTCTCATTGAATGTTGCAAACATCTCAAGCATTCTTGTCTTGTTGTATTTTCTAGCTGCATTGTAATATTTTCTAACTCTAAAGTTGTCGCTTCAATTGCTAAACGACTGCGGCGTAAATTCACCAACAATCTCTGATTGGTTGTCGCTTCAGGGATATACGGTTGCTTACTCATGGCAAATTCCACTCATTTTTGACTTCTTGAATACTTCCGCTCCATAGCCGGAATTTCTACCTGGAGACGCTCTACTGATTGATAGACTAAGTTTAGCATATCGGCTGAAATTGTCGGTTGAACCTCAGCGATGCGTAACTGGAAGTTAGACAACCGAGAAAACCAAGGAGAAGCGCGATCGGATACATCTTTAAACTCATCTAGTAAAGGAATCGTATCATTCGTTTCGCCAAACTGTTCAAATAAAGTCAATTCTGCTAAAGTTACACTATCAATAATATCCAACAATTGCCGCTTTAAATTCCAGATAGTTTCTTCAAGATCGCTAGGGATTTTTGCCATATTTGATTAATGACTGATAATTTCTTAATGATTGTAACTCTGAAGTAGCCAATTTTTGTATCCAGGAGAAGCAAAAACCTGGTTTCTGAGTCTCAGGCGATAGGCGAGCCATTGCTGGGGCGATAATGGGAGGCATGGTTCAGGCGATCGCACCGGAGAAGGGGTTGTGGGGGCGATCGGGCGAGGTATGGTTTAGGCGATCGCCCCTCGTCTTTCTGTTAAGATCAAGAAAATCTTCTGTTTTTTAACCCCGATCGCAAAATGAAAGTTGTTGCACCACCCAACGGCTACCCCATTGAAATCGACACACTGCAAACCCTACTGACGGATTTCAAACAAAACTATGGCGATCGCTATCATCTTACGGCTTTAGGTTATTTTGGTTCTTATGCACGAGGAGAAGCCCAAGCAGACAGCGATCTAGATATTGTTTTTCAAAGCGATCGCCCAAACTTGCTAGAAACAGCCATTCTCAAACAAGAACTTGAAGAGGCCGTGGGTTGCTCTGTCGATCTCATTCGGTGGCGAGAAAGTATGAATCCTGCCCTCAAAGCAAGAATTGAAGCAGAAGCATACTATGTCTAATACCTACAATCGCGATCGGTTACTCGAACGGTTAAAAGCAATCCCAACTGCGCTGAAAAAAATCCCCCGACGCTTTGCCAAGATTTCCGAACCCAATGACTTTGAAGCTTGTAAAGTTATCGATCGCCAAACTGATGGACAACTGTTTGCCCAATACCCAGAAATTCAGTGGCGTGGTGTTATGGGTTTGAGAGATGTTCTAGCTCACGAGTATTTTGATATGGATGTCGAGCCACTTTATGCTATCTGCGACCGATCGGTTGCGATTCGGCAATTCTAATTTGTAAAATCGACAATTGGGAGAATCGTTCTTTAGCTTGTTGGGCGATCTCCGCAAACTGTCCACCCTCCAGTTACAAATTGCTAAAATCCAACTAGATGCTCTTTCTGATGTGTTACAATTACTGACCAAAGCAATTGAGAGAACACAATAAAAGCAGCTAGAGAGAGTGAGAAAAACATTAATCGGTTAATATTGGCTCGAATTAGCTGTAGCCTGGTATTCAGTGGGTCTCAATTAATTCCCTGCACTTCACACCCTACGCAATCGCCTCCCTCGTTTCCATCAAGTCAAGAAAATGGGTTTTTCAGGTAACTTTTGCTTCGGTGAGTCTTAGGTGTAATAAGGCAACGCGTTGCTAAGGCGATCGCCTCTCTGCTCAAAAATTAGTCATAATCGAGGTAGAGTAACAGGATGTAAAATTATGACAACTCCAACAGAAACGCCCATGGGCAAAATTATCACCACTTTAAAAATCATTAACCGTGCTGACCAATCTGCTGCCACACGAGGATATATTCCTCAACAAGAAGTGCGATCGCTAACGCTAGAGAATGTGCTTGTAGATACAGGAGCAAGCACCTTGTGTTTACCTTCCGAGGCGATCGCCCGATTAGGCTTAGAATTGCTCAAAGAAGTAGATGTAGTCACTGCCAATGGATTCAGCAAAGCCCGACTTTTCCGAGACGCGAGTATTTCCCTATTGGGCAGAGAAGGAACGTTTGAATGTTTAGAATTGCCGAGAGGACGCGATCCTCTCTTGGGAGTTTTTCCTCTGGAAGCATTAGGAATTGAACTGGATTTGAAAAATCAGACTCTTAAAGTGTTACCCGAAACCTCAATGGATACTTATTTGACGATTTTGTAGCAGTACGCGATCGCCTCCCTCGTTTCTCAGTCTCAGGCGATTGCATCTTGGGTAGGGGCGATCGCCCTGATATTGTTGCTTAATCTAACTGGTCTTCGCCAATATCGGCTAGGGCGGGAGGGGCGTGATCGGGAGTGCGGAGATTTTCTACCAGTGCTCGGATTTCTCGGGGGGGGGCGGAGTGAGGCGAGATACGATGGGGGTAATCGTTAGGTTCAGTGTCATGGCTATGGTGCCAATTCCTTCTGGGGAAACGCCAAAAAACCAAGGAGTCATGTGGTAAAATTTTACGCCGACGATGTAAAAGATGCTGGAGAGTAATCCGACAAGCATTCCGGTGATTGCCCCTTCTTTGTTGGTACGCTGATCGAAAATACCTAACACGATTATGGGGAAAAAGGTGGCAGCGGCAAGGCCAATCGCACAAGTAACTACTTCTGAGATTAAGCCAGGGGGATGAATTCCAAAATAGCCGGCAATGGCGATCGCCACAATCACCATAGCTCTCCCTACCCTGACTCGCCGAGCCTCCGATGCCTGGGGATCAATGAGCCGATAATAAACATCATGGGCAATGGCGCTAGAAATTACCAAGAGCAAACCTGCAGCGGTAGACAAGGCAGCGGCAAGTGCTCCTGCCGCTACCAAGGCGATCGCCCAGGGGGGGAGATGAGCCGCTTCTGGAGTAGACAGGGTTAAAATATCCGGATCGATGGTGATCTCATTGGTGATTTCACGGGGTGTTAACTCGATCAGTCCGTTATCATTTTTATCCTCAAACGCGAGTAATCCTGTATGCTCCCATTTTTGCACCCACTCTAGTTTCTCCACCTGATTGAGGGGGTGGTGATGCAAGTTGTCAATGAGGTTATAGCGAGCAAAGGCAGCGATCGTGGGAATTGTAGTATAAATCACTGCAATAAATAACAAGGCCCATCCGGCAGAGTAGCGAGCGGAGCGGGGATTAGTCACCGTATAAAACCGAACGAGAACATGGGGCAGTCCTGCCGTACCAATCATAATGGTTAGGGTAATGCACAGCACATCCAGGGCGGATTTATGCACAAAGGGCTGGGTATAGGCGGGAAATCCTAAGTCGAGTTGGATGTGATTGAGCTTTTCAATCACATCGCTGAAGATAAAGGCAAGTTGGGGGATAGGATTGCCTGTGAGATACCAGGCGGGGAGAAGATAGGCGATCGCCAGAATCCCATATTGTGCCACTTGAGTCCAGGTAATCCCTTTCATCCCTCCCCAAACGGCAAAGAAAGCGACAATCACCGTGCCTATCAGCACTCCTGTATTTACATCGACTTGCAGGAAACGACTAAAGACGATGCCAACTCCCCGCATTTGCCCTGCCACATAGGTAATGGAGATCAAAATAGCGGCAATGACGGCGATGAGGCGAGCGGTATTGGAGCCATAGCGATCGCCCACAAAATCCGGTACGGTATATTTACCAAACTTCCGCAAATAGGGAGCTAACAGCAGTGCCAACAACACATAACCCCCTGTACTCCCCAAAACATAGGCTGATCCATCATATCCCAAGACAGAGACCAAGCCTGCGGTCGAGATAAACGTTGCCGCCGACATCCAATCTGCGGCAGTAGCAGCTCCATTGGCGATCGCCGGAATTCCTTGATCTGCCACAAAAAATCCTTTCGTATCCTTGACTTGCGATCGCCAACCAATATACAGATACAGCAGAAATGACAAAATGACGAAAGAAAACGTCCAAGCTTCTTGGGGCATCAGATTAGATTTCACTCCTATCGTTAAGCAATCATCTTATCCCTATTTTTTGAGGATTGAGCAATCCTAGAAAAACTAGCTGATCGTTCGCAGGCATGATGATGTTACAATAGGGTTCAAGTTTTAATTTTTGCCCATCATGATGGCGGTAGAAGTGCTAAAAAGAAACACCTCTTATGAATTTTGTCAACCTCTAAATCTGTATAACTCTGAGTTATGCGAGGAATTGGCAACTCAAGGGGCGATCGCCCGTCAATTCACCCTCCTCGGCTCCCCTCAAAACCAAGCCATTCCCATCCTGTTATCAGAAGACGATTATCCCTGTTGGTTAGCCCTCAAAGACTTAGAAAAAATTATTCCCGCTGCCACGCCTTATCAACCCATTCCCGTCACCCGCCCTCAAATTGAACAACGCCTCGATCAAGTCATCGCCTACACTTACCACGCCCTGAATCAACCCAATCAATATCTGTGGGGAGGAACCCTACCTCCCCATTATGATTGTTCTGGATTAATGCAAGCCGCTTTTGCCTCCGTGGGCGTATGGTTACCCAGAGATTCCTATCAACAACATTCCTTTACCCAACCGATTGCTGTCACCGATCTCCAACCCGGAGATTTACTCTTTTTTTCTTCAGGAAAACGAGTAAACCATGTTGCCCTATTTTTAGGGGAAGGCAAGTATATTCATAGTTCTGGCAAAGATCGTGGTCGTAATGGCATTGGCATTGATCAACTATCCACAACAGGCGATCCGATTAGCCAAACCTACTATACTCTCTTTTGTGGGGCTGGGCGAATTATGGCTGGCTATATGAGCCAAGGGAATCCAGAAGCTAAATTTGACTGTCCCACAAGGAACAACGAATAATTATTTATTGTTCCTTGTTCATGATTAATTACCCACCCTCAATTGAGATTAATTTTTGTAAGGCTATGCAACAGTGGTTAGAGATTGGGAACAATTGGGTTTTGATTCCACCTCGTCCTTTAGGGATTGTCCATTTTTTAGGAGGGGCGTTTATTGGGGCGGCTCCTCATCTGAGCTATCGATGGTTGTTAGAGGCGATCGCCACTCAAGGCTATGTTACTATCACCACACCGTTTCTCAATGGGTTCGATCACCAGGCGATCGCGCAATCAGTGCTCCATCATTTTCAGCACGCACTTCAGGAACTAGAAAATTCAGGCAAACTCAGAAAGCGCTATTTACCTATCTATGGAATTGGTCATAGCATGGGGTGTAAACTCCATCTGCTCATGGGCAGTTTTGCCCAGATTAATCGGGCCGGAAATATTTTTATGTCCTATAATAACTATCCTGTCAATCAAGCCATCCCCTTGGGCACTCAATTAGATCTTGCCACCCTCTTTCAACTAGAATTCACCCCTACTCCAGAAGAAACAGAAACCCTCATTTCTGAAAAATATCAGATTCGCCGCAATCTTTTAATTCGTTTTGCCCAGGATGATATTGACCAAAGTAGGCGCTTAAATCAACTATTACAGGTTCGCTTTTCCCAAATGGTATCCTGGCAACTTCTGCCGGGTAATCATCTCACTCCCATCGGTCAGGATTTTACCTGGGAAGCAGGACGAGAATTTAGTCCGTTAGACGCTGTGGGACAATGGGTAAAACAGGAGTTTGTGTATAAGGATTTGATGCGGTTAAAACAGGAAATCCTGCGATGGCTTAATCCCGGCTTGCTGATTGCCTCCGACATGAAAGGAGATATGATCAAGTGATTATAAGAAGTGATTATAAAGAGTATCTCGCTGCCGAGGAGAGCGCCCTAGTTCTCGAATCGCGGCTTGTAGGGTTTCTACTGCCATGTTGGTTCCTCCTTGCGCTCCTGCCATAGTGCTAATGTGTTCTTCCATCAGAGTGCCACCGATGTCATTGCATCCCCATTGTAGGGCTGCTTTGGCTCCGTCTAGGCCGAGTTTAACCCAACTGGGCTGATGGTTGGGAATCCAGTTGCCGAGGAAAATCCGGGCAACCGCCGTGAGGTGGAGGGTATCGGATAATACGGGCTGATCTCGACCTACTCGTTGACGCAGGGGTTTGGGGGCATCTTGTCCGACAAAGGGCAGTAAAATAAATTCGGTGATAGCGGCTCGGTGGTGATGGAGGGCGGTTTGTTGTAGGATTCTGAGATAGGTAAGGTGTTGAATTTGCTGTTGGGGGGTTTCAATGTGTCCGCAGAGCAGGGTGGTGGTGGTGGGCATTCCCAGCCGATGGGCGGTACTGAGGATTTCTATCCAGGTTGTAGTATTAATTTTTTCTGGGCAAATGATGGCTCGGAGGCGATCGTCGAGGACTTCGGCGGCGGTTCCTGGCATGGAGCCGACTCCTGCGGCTTTTAAGGTGGCGATCGCCTGTTCGTAGCTGATGCGATCTTCTCTGGCAATAAACTGGATTTCTTGGGGGGAGAAGGCATGAAGATGGAGTTGGGGATACTCATCTTTGATCAGTTTCACCAGTTGCACATAATAATTGAGGGAGGTTCCCTGAAGTTTGGCTTGAGGATTTAAGCCGCCTTGCATACAAATTTCTGTTGCGCCTTTGCGGATAGCATCGGCCGTTTTTTCAAGAATTATTTCTGGGATTAACCAATAGGCTCCTGGGGTATTGGCATCACGACGAAAGGCACAAAAACTGCAATGTTGCTCGCAGATATTGGTAAAATTAATATTGCGGTTAATGACGTAAGTGACAGTATTGCCAACTTGTTGCTCTCGGAGGCGATCGCTGGTTTCTTGGATAGCGGCGATCGCCTGTCGATCCTTTTGTGTCAGCAAAATCACCCCTTCTTCAGGAGAAATATCATTTCCCGATAGGGCGCGATTTAAGATGTGATCGACCGGGTTAATGGTAATTCCTATCATAATCTTGAGAGAGTAAGATGGAGACGTTCTGTCAGAACGTCTCTGGGCAATTTAACTTAATCTGCTTTGGGGATAAACTTCAAGGCAGCAGAATTCATACAGTAGCGCTCTCCTGTAGGTGCCGGTCCATCGGGAAATACATGACCGAGATGGGCATCACAAACAGCACAGAGCACTTCTGTTCTGATCATAAACCAACTGCGATCGGTTTCAGTCGCCACGGATTCTGGGCTGATGGGGGCCCAAAAGCTTGGCCAACCCGTACCTGAATCATACTTGGTTTCTGAGCTAAATAACTCTGTCCCACAACAAACACATTGATAGATCCCAGGTTTCTTATTGTCATGATAAGCGCCGGTGAAGGCTCGCTCTGTGCCTTTTTTGCGAGTAACCTGAAACTGTTCTGGGGTTAATTGTGCCTTCCATTCTGCGTCTGTCTTGACGATTTTGTTCATAAGAGTGACTAGGATACTGAGAGGATTTTTTTTGATCTTAGCGCTTGTGCTCAATCCTGGGTGATCTGATCCACTGCCATCAATTTGACATGACAGTGAGCGATCGCCTAGGTTTTCTTCGTCTTTAGCAATAACGTCAAGGCAAAACCTGTTAATCCGCCGACAATCATCCACATACATCCTAAGCCAATGACATCTCCCAGAAAGCGATCGAATTGAATTCGCAACCATCCTCCCATTGCCCATCCACAGGTGAGGGCGATCGCCCAATCCAGGGTACTTGCCACAATCCAGCGCCAAGCTTGGGGGACTTTTTGCATCAGCAGTAAAGATTGACCCGTACCGAGGATTAAACCTACTTTTGCTCCTTCCCACAGACCGTAATATAGCCGAATGGGGAGGCTGAGAGTGCGGGGAGCTATCCATCCAATTGGGCCCAAACCACTCCCGGCGATCGCGGCCCAACTCACACTACTGAGTATAACCCATAACCAAGCTTGAGGCACATAAGAACGTAAGACTAGCCATTGCATGATCCCAATCAATGTCCCTCCTGTCAAACCTTCTATCAGACCAATATCTGGTCGTTCACCCACTTCAATCAGTAGTAAACTCAGTAAAAAACCCATCAAAGTATTCAGAGTCCACTGCACTACAAAACCTGAGTTCATCCTGGGAGATAACATGAGGAAACCTAACTCATTTCAGAAACTAATTTGATCCTTAAGATAACTCTCCAAATTGCGATCGATATCGCGCTACTATCGCCTCCATTTGCTCAAGTTGAGCCTGTAATTTCTGATTCGCTTCCTGAAACTGCTGACTGACTTGTCGTTCTTTCTGAGCGCTCTCTTCAGGAGTAGGAACCAACTCTCCCTCGGCGGTAAACCAGCATAGCTTCTGTCCATAAACTCCCCCATAAAATTCTAACTGCTCACTCCATAATAACCCTTTTGCATTCACCTCCAGTTCCTCATAATTAGATGGAGATATCTCCGCTAGTAAGCAATAAAATTAGTTGGATTAAATGGAGATAGCTTGCCAAGATAAGGTTCGTCACTATAAAGTTCACCGGGTAGCGAGAGAATTTCTGCCTCGATGGGGGGTGGGGATTGCAGATCAAGGGTTGACATGGGGAAGGGGAATTGGAGAAACTAAAATAGGGTTGCGTTAATGTGGGCGATCGCTTTTAAAATAGAATAGTATTATAACGTGGAATTCCTTATGTCCTTATCCGGTCAGTCTCTCAGCGGTGCTGAAATTCGTCAAAAGTTTCTTGAGTTTTACCAGAAGCGGGGTCATACCCTGTTACCAAGTGCTTCCTTGATTCCAGAAGATCCAACCGTGCTGCTGACGATCGCCGGAATGTTGCCGTTTAAGCCAATCTTTTTAGGTCAGCGTCCCGCTCCAGTTCCTCGTGCTACCACATCTCAGAAATGTATCCGTACCAATGATATTGAAAATGTGGGACGTACGGCACGACATCATACCTTTTTTGAGATGTTGGGCAATTTTAGTTTCGGAGATTATTTTAAGGAACAGGCGATCGCCTATGCCTGGGAACTCTCTACCCAAGTCTTCCAACTTCCCCCCGAACGTTTAGTCGTCAGCGTCTTTCGAGAAGACGACGAAGCCTTTACCATTTGGCGCGATCAAATTGGCATTCCAGCTCATCGAATTCAACGGATGGGAGAAGAAGACAATTTCTGGAAATCAGGGGCTACCGGTCCTTGTGGCCCCTGTTCGGAAATCTATTATGATTTTCACCCAGAACGAGGCGATGAAACCATCAATCTCGAAGATGATAGCCGATTTATTGAGTTCTACAATCTCGTGTTTATGGAATATAACCGAGATGCCGAAGGTCATCTCACGCCTCTCCAAAACAAAAATATTGATACAGGGATGGGATTAGAGCGGATGGCTCAGATTTTGCAGCGAGTACCGAATAACTATGAAACAGATTTGATTTTTCCCATGATTGCGGCAACGGCAAAATTAGCGGGGATTGACTATAACCAAAGTGAGGAAAAAACCAAGGTTTCCCTGAAGGTGATTGGCGATCATATTCGCGCAGTAGTCCATTTGATCGCTGATGGAGTAACGGCATCTAATATGGGTCGGGGATATGTGTTGCGTCGATTAATTCGTCGAGTGGTACGTCATGGTAGGCTATTGGGAATTACGGCAGGCTTTACCGATCAAATTGCGGAAGTGGCGATCGCTCTTTCCGAAACAGCTTACCCCAACGTGCGCGATCGGCAAAAAGTGATTAAAGCACAGCTACAACAAGAAGAATCTCGCTTCTTGACTACCTTAGAACGAGGGGAAAAGCTACTACAAGAGACAGTCAACAAGATGGTAAAACAAGGGAAAACCGAAATTGATGGCCGCGATGCCTTTAAGCTCTACGATACCTATGGATTTCCCCTCGAATTAACCCAAGAAATGGCCCAGGAAATGGGATTAACTGTGGACGAAAAAGGTTTTCAAGTTGCTATGCAAGAGCAAGTAGAAATGTCCCAAGGGGCCCATGAAACTATTGATTTAACCGTACAGGGAGCCTTAGATCGGTTGGCAGAGAAAATTCATCCCACCCAGTTTATCGGATATACGGAGCGATCAGGAACGGTAAAAGTGGTAGCTTTGCTGGTAGATGGCAAGTCTACCACGATCGCTGAAGCAGGAATGAACGTGCAAATCGTATTAGATAAAACACCATTCTACGCAGAATCCGGGGGTCAAGTGGGCGATCGCGGCTATTTGTTAGGCACTGACTTAGTAATTCGCATAGATGATGTGCAAAAAGAATCCGACTTTTTTATCCATTTTGGCCGCATTGAGCGAGGCACAGTCTATATTGGCGATCAAATTAGCGCACAAATTAACCGCGCTTATCGTCTGCGCACTCAAGCTAATCATACTGCCACCCACTTACTCCAAGCTGCCTTAAAACAAATTGTCGATCCCAATATTGCTCAAGCCGGATCTTTAGTTAGTTTTGATCGGCTGCGTTTTGATTTTAACTGTCCCCGTCCCTTAACTCCCGAAGAACTAACCCAAATTGAAGATCAAGTCAATACCTGGATCACCGAATCTCATCCAGCAGAAATTGCTTTCATGCCTTTAACTGAAGCCAAAAATAAAGGCGCAACCGCGATGTTTGGCGAGAAATATGGCGACACCGTGCGCGTAGTTGATTATCCCGGAGTATCCATGGAATTATGCGGCGGCACCCATGTTCAAAATACGGCAGAAATTGGCTTGTTTAAGATTATTTCGGAAACGGGAATTTCGGCGGGAGTACGGCGAATTGAAGCGATCGCTGGAGCCGCTGTGTTAGAATATCTTCAGATTCGGGATGCCGTAGTCAGACAACTCAGCGATCGCTTTAAAGCAAAACCCGAAGAAATTATTGATCGCGTGAGCAATCTGCAAGCAGAATTAAAAGCAACCCAGAAACAATTAGAACAAGTCCTGGGACAATTGGCGATCGCCAAATCCGATCAACTCCTTTCCCAAACAGAAACTATCGGCAATTTTCACCTCTTAGTTGCTCAATTAGATGTCGATGCCAACTCCCTCAAAACCACTGCCGAACGCCTATTACAAAAACTCGGAGAAGGAGCAGTCGTCCTCGGATCAATCCCCGAACCCGATAAAGTCAGTTTAGTCGCTGCCTTTAGCAAATCCGTCAATCAACGGGGATTACAAGCCGGTGAATTGATCAGTCAAATCGCCAAAATTTGCGGCGGCGGCGGTGGCGGAAAACCCAATCTAGCACAAGCCGGTGGACGCGATCCCAGCCAACTCCCTCAAGCCTTAAACACCGCTAAATCCCAGTTGCTCCAAAGCTTACAGTAGAGTTGATTTGGATAGCCATGAAACACTATAGTAGAGGCAAGTTGGAAATCCTCCCCTACTATAGTGTTATTTCAATTAAGAATGAGAATGGTTTTTGGGTTAAACCCCGCTAGATGCCTTACCTCCGCCCCCTCTCTCAGGGAGGGAGAAGGGAATTAAAACCTCTATAAAAACTTGCCCCGCCCTTGTCGAGTCTGCGCCAAAATTTGATAGACTGCCTCCCAATCGGCAGCAGCGATCATGGTAATCAGTTGATCGAGAGCATCGCGATAAGTCAATAG
>CAZTRW010000027.1:0-26850 GCA_964616725.1 uncultured bacterium | reverse complement strand
CAATTGGGGTCATCAAGATCCATTACTCAAGGATTGTCTTTCCACCTTCAAAGTCAAAGATCCAGAATGGAATCAAAACAATCGTGTCTTAAAAAATCCCCATTTCATGGAAGAAGCCCGACGACTCCAAAACATCTCCGTACTCTATCGTCCCTCTCGATTCTAGCTCTGGGCAACAAAAATCACCCCCTCACTTCTCAATGACACAGTGACAAGAAGATTGGTGTAGCCATTGCTCTCCGAGTTGTTTGAGTGCCAGGAGGACAGGTTGTAGCTGCCGTCCTTTCTCGGTAATGGTATACTCCACATGGGGGGGAATTTCTGGATAAACCGTGCGCTCAATTAACCCATGGTGTTCCAGTTCCCGCAGTCGCAGAGTGAGGGTTTTAGAGCTAATCCCTGGTAAAGCTTCCAGCAGAGTATGGGTACGGCGATCGCCAGCAAACAACTCCCGTAAAATCAGAATAGACCACTTAGAACCGATCAAATCCAGCACAAACTGAATCGGACAACTCGGCACAAAACAGGACGTTTTTGCTAAAGACATCTGCGCTTCCAGATCACTTGGCTGATAGCTCATACTTAACCCCAATAGCTTAATCTTTATTTAAAGAAGTTGGTATCCCTGATAGCATCCTATTTTTTTCCTTGGGGGAACTAAGGATGCACAGCGTACCTATCTTGTCATTTTAGGAGAAAAGCATAGGCTATAAGAAGAGTGAATCTTTAAGGGCGATCAAATTTCACTCCCATCATAACAAAACTCAAGAGAACTTAAACTCTCTTTACTTCATGAGCAACAAAACTCCATAAAAAATCGTTGCTTAACCCCAATTGAATCTGATGAAAACAGATGGAGGATATGATATCATGATGCCAACTTTAGCCCTAGGAAACCCCACCACTGAATCCGACAAAAATCAAGCTTTAATTCTTTGGTTTGAACAAGTAGGCATTAGAGACATTCCCCTAGTCGGCGGGAAAAATGCCTCCCTAGGAGAAATGATCCAGCAACTCACCGCCAAAGGAGTAAGCGTTCCCAACGGATTTGCCACCACAGCTTACGCGTATCGCTACTTTATCAAAACAGCAGGACTAGAAATCAAACTGCGAGAATTATTTGCCGATCTCGATGTAGAAGACCTCAGTAATCTACGCCAACGGGGTAAAAAAGCGCGATCGCTCATTCTCGATACCCCCTTCCCCCAAGACCTAGAACAGGCGATCGTCCAAGCCTACGAACGCATCAGTCAGTGGTACAACCTCCCCGACGTAGACGTAGCTGTGCGCTCCAGCGCCACCGCCGAAGACCTCCCCGATGCCAGCTTCGCCGGTCAACAAGAAACCTACCTCAACGTCTATGGCAGCGATGCCGTCCTCAAAGCCTGTCACAAATGCTTCGCCTCCATTTTCACCGATCGCGCCATCTCCTATCGCACCCTCAAAGGCTTTGACCACTTCGAGGTCGCCCTCTCCGTCGGCGTACAAAAAATGGTACGATCAGACCTCGCCTCCTCTGGAGTCATGTTCTCCATCGACACCGAAACCGGATTCAAAAACGCCACTCTCGTCACCGCCGCCTACGGATTAGGAGAAAACGTCGTTCAAGGAGCCGTCAACCCCGACGAATACTTCGTCTTCAAACCCACCTTGAAAGAAGGCTTCCGTCCCATTCTCGAAAAACGCCTCGGTACCAAAGAACTGAAAATGGTCTATGACCTCGGTGGCTCAAAACTGACCAAAAACGTCTCAGTACCCGAATCAGAACGGGGCAAATATTGCCTTGAAGAAGACGAAATTCTCCAATTAGCCAAATGGGCCTGTGTGATTGAAGACCACTACTCCGATGTCCGCGGCAACTATACACCCATGGACATTGAATGGGCTAAAGACGGAATGACCGGGGAACTGTTTATCGTGCAAGCACGGCCAGAAACCGTACAATCCCAAAAATCTGGCCGTGTGCTGAAAAATTATCAACTCAAAGGCACGGGTGAGATACTAGTTCTCGGTCGCGCCGTCGGTGAGATGATTGGTCAAGGCAAGGCACGGGTGATCCTGGATGTGCATCGAATTGATCAATTCCAATCCGGGGAAGTCTTAGTTACCAATAAGACTGACCCGGATTGGGAACCGATTATGAAAAAAGCCAGTGCCATTGTCACCAACCAAGGGGGACGGACGTGCCATGCTGCCATTATTGCGCGGGAAATGGGAATTCCGGCGATCGTCGGTTGTGGTGATGCCACCCAAATCCTCACCACCGGACAAGAAGTCACGGTCTCCTGTGCTGAAGGAGAAGAAGGGCGCGTTTATGCTGGTTTAGTTCCCTTTGATGTGATGGAAACCCAGCTTGACAATTTGCCGAGAACCCGCACTCAGATTCTGATGAACGTAGGTAATCCAGAAGAAGCTTTTGGTTTATCTGCCATCCCTTGTGATGGTGTTGGCTTGGCTCGGTTAGAATTCATTATTGCCAACCATATCAAAGCTCACCCCTTAGCCTTAATGCGGTTTGATGAACTCGAAGACGAGTTAGCCAAACGAGAAATTGCCAAACTCACTGCCCTCTATCACCATAAGCCTGACTTCTTCGTCGATAAACTCGCCCATGGCATTGGCATGATTGCAGCAGCTTTCTATCCCAATCCGGTAATTGTGCGGATGTCTGACTTCAAGAGCAATGAATATGCTAACCTTTTGGGCGGTCGCCAATTTGAACCAAAGGAAGAAAACCCGATGATTGGCTGGCGCGGTGCGTCTCGGTATTACGACCCGAAGTATCGGGAAGCCTATGGGTTAGAATGTAAGGCATTGAAGCGGGTTCGGGATGAAATGGGATTAACCAATGTGATTCCGATGATCCCCTTCTGCCGCACTCCCGATGAAGGACGCAAGGTGTTGGCAGAAATGGCAGCCAATGGCTTGAAACGAGGCGAAAATGGCTTGCAAGTTTACGTGATGTGCGAGTTGCCCAGTAACGTGATTTATGCCGATGAGTTTGCCCAAGTGTTTGATGGATTTTCCATTGGGTCTAATGATTTGACGCAGTTGACTCTAGGATTAGATCGGGACTCGGCTCTGGTGGCTCATATTTTTGATGAGCGCAATGAGGCGGTGCGGCGGATGGTGCAAATTGCTATCAAAGCGGCCAAGAAGTATCATCGCAAGATTGGGATTTGCGGTCAAGCGCCTAGTGATTATCCAGAGTTTGCTCGTTTCTTGGTGGAACTGGGAATTGATTCGATGAGTTTGAATCCTGATTCTGTGCTGAAGACCATTCTCGACATTGGCAAGTTGGAAGAGTCGGGTTCTATTCTCAATGCAGCCCTGGAAGTAGCCAAAGCTAACTAATCTCTGTTGGAAAAGGGCAGGTTTCAGAAAATTCTCCTGGGAAATGTAAATTCCTGCCCGTAGTGATCGCATGATCTAGTCAGACAACAGTTCAGTTTTATTGCTGGACTGATTGTCTGACTTTCTTTCATTTTTGATGAAGAAATGGAGAAAATAGGCAAAATATCCCAGAATATCAGGAAACTACATTTCCCAGTTTTTGTGATTTTTCAGCAAGTTTTGGAGTTGATTTTCTCTTCTTGTTTGAGGTGTGTTAAGTAGAATTGAGCAGAGTTTTAACAGTGATCCGTGGAATTTCTGAGATTACAAAGATTTGGCCAAGATTGGTCGCGATCTCTTGTCTGATCGCCCATAAAGTTACTAATCTGAGAACAAAGACATCACATGAGTTGTTGCAAGTACCTTGATTCAAGGTGAGCCAAGAGACTTGTAAGAACCGAGCATCTGCCCAATTACTGAATTGCTAATCATGAGTAAGATATTAAGAACCGGCACCTTTTCTGTCAGCGCTAACGAAATCTGGGATGGTGAGTATAAATCTGATGCCGGGAAGTGGAGTGAAAGACTCAGTAAAGAAGAGTTGATGACAGATAGTGACTGGGAATGGGGACAGGTGGTACCAGATTGGATCAATCGGTTGGAAAGGATGACGGTTTCTTGTCTTCAGCGATAGAGACGACAGCCAATTGTCCACAGGGAATTATGAATCAGTTTTGTGGTTAGATAGTTTGGATCAAATGACTGGCATTAAGCTAGTCATTTTTTTTAGTTGTCCTGAGTCAGAGGCACTGAGGATGAGAGGAAATGAGGGGACAGTTAAGATTGAGTACACTGTTTGGCCTAATTGGGGTGAGACAGGCTAGGCTAGCAGTTAGAGCTTCTATGATGATGGGATTATGGTACAAGAACTCGCAATCCAAACTCGTGGACTAACGAAGCAATTTGACCGTCATATTGCGGTGAATGATTTAGACTTGGAAGTGGGACACGGTGAGGTCTATGGTTTAATTGGGCCCAATGGTGCGGGAAAGACGACGTTGATTCGGATGTTGGCAGCAGCGGAGGAACCCACCACAGGGGAGATTTTTATTAATGGCGATCGCCTCTGGCGCGACCATTCTAACCCCTCCCTGAAACGACGGATTGGTTATCTGCCCGATGACTTCCCAGTCTATGAAGATCTGACAGTTTGGGACTACTTAGATTATTTTGCCCGATTATACCAACTCAAAGATCCGCGCCGTCGCCAACGGCTTTATGATGTGCTAGAACTGGTACAACTCGGTAATAAACGCAATAGCCAAATTTCTACCCTCTCACGGGGAATGAAACAACGGCTTTCTCTGGCACGAACCATTATCCATGAACCGATTGTCCTGTTGTTGGATGAACCCGTTTCTGGGTTAGATCCAATTGCACGAATGCAGTTTCGAGAAATCATTAAAGTGCTTCAGGAAGCAGGCATGACGGTTTTGATTTCCTCCCATGTTCTCAGTGACTTAGCAGAGTTGTGTAGTTCTGTGGGGATTATGGAATTGGGGTATTTGGTGGAAAGTACAACCCTAAAAGAGTTGTATCAGCGCTTAAGTCGCCAACAAATCTCGATTGCTACCTTGGGATCTCAGCAAGATCTGATTGCTCAACTAAAACATTGTCCCCAGGTAGATGGATGGGAATCTCTTGCGTCGGGTCACGTGCGGGTAAACTTTAACGGTACCCCAGAAGAAAGCGCCCAATTGTTGCGATCGCTCATTCAGGCCAATCTCCCCTTAACCGAGTTCCACTCAACCCACGAAGACCTAGAAACCATCTTCCTAAAATTAGGTCATAAACAAGCCTCCTAAATAGAGGCACAAACATCCGTTTATCCGGTCTAATGATCAACAACTGGGTATGGCTTCCCCAAGGGTAGCAATTGTCCGATATCAATTAGGATACATCAAGATGAAACTGGATCTAATCAATTTAATTGGGGATATCAACCCCCAATGGTTCCGAGAACTCAAAGGACGACTAAATACGCGCAATGTGATGGTCGCCAGTGGTATATCTCTATTGACCCAATCTCTCCTTGTCCTAGGGTTTTTGAATGAATTGCCCGATCGCCACCACGAATACGATCGCTATTGTACAGGAGGGAATCCCGAATACTACTATCCCCAATGGCGATGCCTGCTGAATAATTTTGGGAATGTAGAAATCAACTGGCAACTGTGGTGGTCAGATCTATTCGTCTGGTTGACAGTGATGGGAATGTTTGCCCTTCTGGTGGGAGGAACCTATATTCTCATTAGCGATCTCGATCAGGAAGAACGACGCGGAACACTCAACTTTATTCGCCTCAGTCCCCAATCTAGCGGTCAAATTTTCAGAGGAAAAGTCTTAGGAGCCCCAATTTTAATCTATCTAGGGTGTATTTTAGCCTTTCCTTTACACGGGTGGGCGGCGATGAATGCAGGGGTACCTCTCGCCTTACTAGGTTTTTACTATGGCGCAATTTTCGCCCTGAGTGCTTTCTGGTTCAGTAGCTCTTTACTCTTAGGATTGGTTAGCCATTGGATGGGGGGATTCCAAGCCTGGTTAGCCAGTGGTAGCGTGATGTTCATGTTGTTTGTCACTACCATGATGCGGGTTGAAGATGCGCCAGTGGATGCGCTGAAATTGGTGTCTCCGTCGAGTTTGATTCCCTATTTAATTTTAGACAAGTGGAGGCCTTATATTCGCTTGTTTAACTACGATATCGTGGACTTATACGATCATTCTCAGGGGTGGCATTGGTTTGTTTTCCCGATTGGTGTGACTCCCCTGAACTTAGGCTTGATGATCATAGTCACTGCTGGGATGGGAACGGTTTGGATGTGGTGGTTACTAGATCGCTGTTTCCGCAATCGCGAGGCTACTTTGATTGGCAAGAATCAAAGCTATTGGTTAACGGGATGTTTTAGTGTCTTGATTTTGGGTTTGGCTCCCCATGGCTATGAGTTTGAGAATTTGCAATGGATTCTGTCGTTTAATCTGGTATTTTTTGCGGGATTGATGGCGGCGTTGTCTCCCCAACGGCAGGTTTGTGTGGATTGGGCGCGGTATCGTCATATGTATCAAGAGCGCCGTCAGGGGTTGGTGAAGGATTTGATGGCTGGAGAGAGGAGTCCGGCTGTGGTGGCGATCGCCCTTAATCTCTTAGAAGCCCAACTAATCATTTTACCATGGATCGTCCTGTGGGATGGCTCCAAAGACAACCAACTCCAAGGGATTTTTAATCTGATCTTGAGCTTTAGTATACTCCTGCTGTATGCGACCCTTGCTCAAGTGCTGATGATGATGAAGTCTCAGAAGCGAGGTTTATGGACCATGGCAGCCATCGGTGGAGCCATTACGTTACCGCCCGTCGTCTTAATGGTTTTATCTGCCTATCCAGAAAAAACTCCCTTACTTTGGATGTTTACCATTTTTCCTTGGGAAGCAGTCAAACACGCTTCTGCCCTAGGGATTATGGTATCCGTACTCACTCAATGGGCGATCGTTGGTTTGGTGAGTAATCACTACAGTAGGCAATTGCGTCAAGCGGGAATTTCTGCTTCTCAAGCCCTTACTGCTCATTCCTAAATCACAGTTGGATGTCTGTATTTTCTGCCCACGGTTTCTTCTTTACCGTGGGATTTTTTTAGCGCTGAGAGTTTATTTTTGCTGCGACTTGAGTTGGCAGCCTCCGACGGCGACGATACCAAGTTGCTACTCCCACGAGTAAGCCAGAAAGGGTAAAAGCGCCTAATAGGGGTAATATTTCACCGGTTTGAATGGCTTTGACTCCTGTACTCCCTAGCAGGATAAAAGGAAACAGTCCCGGAATGGTACCCAGAATAGTCCCTAACGAGTAATCTTTGAAGGTTACGGCAGTTAATCCGGCGGCTAGGTTGACAATCCCACAGGGAATAATGGGTAAAAGTCGTATGGCAAAGATATAAAAAAGCCCTCCGTGAGCGATTTCTGCATCCATGGCTTGCCAGTAGCCGACTAACCGATGCGCAATGAGTTTACGCCCGTAAGTACGAGTGAAGGCAAAACCGATGAGAGCGGAGGCGATCGAGGCTAAACTTGTCCATAATAACCCCAACCAAGGGCCGAAAATCACTCCTCCTGCTAAATTAAGGGGAGTAGTGGGTAAGATCAACAGGGTTAAGACGGTATAAACAACCATGAAGAAAATTGGTGTCCAGATTCCTGTTGTTTCTAGCCAGAGTTGGAGTGTTTCGGAGTTAATTCCCCGCACAAAATAAAAAAATACTCCTGTAATCATTAGGGTTGTCAGAGTGAGGATGAGTAGAAAATTTTTCCCTGCCATTGGTAAAAGTTTCTGGGTTGGTTCATTTGCCTTGAGAGTTCTGGATTAATTCTGATTGAAGGGATTTGACAAATTCTACTTCATCAGGGTGGATTTGAGACCAATGCTTTCGATCCAATCGGTTTTGACGTAAGATATGATTTATATTTTCGGGAGTCAGTAACAAGCCAAAATCTGGGGGAACTTGTTCTAGGCGATCGCCAAATATTCGAGTCAATAATAAATCTCCTACTGGTTTAGTATAATGGGATTCATCAACATAGTAATTCATCTCCTCCGTAAGTGGTTCAGTGGTAACGGTATTATAATTGAAAAAATCCCAAACGGGTATGATTTGAACGATTTGTCTTTTCCACTCTTCCAAAACAGACCATTTTCCAGGAGCATAAATAGACTCTAAATGAATGGCATGGGCGGGAGAGAAATAAACGATTAAATCGATGTGATTTTGTTGACAGATAGAAACGATGTGTGTAAACTCCTTAAGATGGGTCTCTGATAATTTATAGTCAGAATGTAATTTGAGGTATAGTTTAGTAGATCCGTGAAATCTAATGGTTGTATTCCCATCTCGCATTGGCTGGTAAGGTATAAAACCATCTTCAGAAGAATTAAGTTCAGATTTCCGGGTTTTTAAGCTTTTCTGGATGGTTTTTTGACTTGCTTGTAGGGTATCTAGGGACAGTGTGGTATTGAGAAGATCGGGAAAAGTAATATGAGTTTTATTTAAGCGATATTCGGCGAAAGTTTTTGGCATTTGGGAATGCTCATTAAACATGAAAAAGTCTAAACCAAGAATCACTCGTTTGAGCTGGGGATTATTGGTGATGCTATGCTCAAGATATCTTCTCAGTTCATAAATGTTGGCATTATTGAGTCCTAAGTTGTAGACGGGGGAGGCATCTTGGAGAGAGGGATGATGGGGATCTAAGCCTCGTTTGACTCTGGATGATCCGAGTAAGAGGGTATTGGGTTTGTGGTTAATAATGGCGATCGCCTTATACAACCGATCATTATATTCTTGACTCGGCTTATCATGATTTATACCATAAATCTCTTGCTCATGATAAATTCCGTAGGGATCAATCCACCAGTTAAATCCCCCAACCATCAACAGAGGCAGAGACATCCAGAATGCCAACAGCAGGTTGAATCCTAAAAAAGCCTTGTGCCGTAATCTGGCAGGTTTTGATCGGTTTTTGGGAGTAACCATCATTCCAGCTAAAATTGGAAATAGAGAAATTCAGAAACATGGTTTAAAGATAATAAACAAAAGCCTCCCAGCACTCCCACAGAAGAAGCCCACCAAAAACTAGGCTGGAACTTGGATAGCATTGTCTGAGTATTGGGCAAAAATTTCACCGCCAGAGTTAAGCACAATAAGATCAGTAAGGGTAAAGCCTTACTCTCCCAAAATTCTGGTAGATAGGGCAAGGATTGCCAAGATTGGATTTGAAAACTAAAAGGACTCACTATCACTAATGTCTCGGTGGTTTCTCCTGGAATAATTATACCTCGCAAACCAATCATCGTGTAAAGGATGGTGAGACCATCCTGTAGATTAGGTGCTCTAAATATTACCCAGCCAACCATGACGGCGAAGAACGTCATCAACCAGCCTATCAGGGGAGGTAAAGGAATTTTGAGGTTACGCCAGTGATGATTTATACAGAGATATAACCCATGCATTCCTCCCCAAATGAGATAATTCCAGCCGGCACCATGCCAGAGTCCTCCCAGGAGCATGGTAATCATGATATTGCCATAACGGCGGGTTTCTCCGAGACGATTTCCTCCTAGGGGAATGTAGAGATAATCTCGGAGAAAGTGGGATAAGGTAATGTGCCAACGTTGCCAAAAGTCGCGGATGGAATTGGCTTGATAGGGAGAGTCAAAGTTGATCGGTAGAATAATATTAAACATTAATCCTAGTCCGATGGCCATGTCTGAGTATCCAGAGAAGTCAAAGTAGAGTTGATAGGTATAACTGAGGGCACCTACCCAAGCTTCGATAAAGGTAATGTCCTTGGGGTTGTCAAATATGGGTTGAACCCAGGGGGAGAGGCGATCGGCAATTAAAACTTTTTTGCTCAAACCTAAAGTAAATATTATTAATCCTTGGGTAAAATTAGCAGGGGAAAATAGATAGTTTTTGATCAGAAGAAATTGAGGGATCAGTTGATTATGTCGAACAATAGGTCCGGCGATGAGTTGGGGAAAAAAGATGATGAAAAAGCTGTAGGTGAGCCAATCATAATTAAGGTGTTTGGTCTCTTGGCGATAAGCGTCTACGAGATAGGCAATTTGGGTAAAGGTGTAAAATGAGATGGCTAAGGGAAGGATGATTTCAGGGATAAAAATTGGGGTGGGGAGAGCCTGATTGATGGTGTTAATGAAGAAGTGAGCGTATTTATAGTAGCCAATCATGAGCAGGTTGATGGTTATGCCGATCCAGAGGAGATTTTGGGCGGTTTTGCTGTGGGGTTGTGCCAGAGCGATCGCTTTCCCCATTTGATGGTTAAAAATGATCGAAATGAGCAGTAGAGGCAGGTAGGCGGGATGCCAATAGGCGTAGAAGATCAAGGAAGCAAGAACAATCCAGATTCGCGCGAGTTTGATTAATTTGAGTTGATTGCAGGTGAAAAATCCGATGAGGGTGATGGGTAAGAAAATGAAGATGAAGATATAGGAGTTAAATAGCATAGGGGTTCACTCTTGCCTGTAGCTGTTTTCTATGAGGGACAAAACTGAGTGACTGGCGATCAGTTGAAGAGAGCAACAGGCGAAATGAGGGGGCTGTAGGGAAGGGAGTACGATTTTTAGGTAAACGGTTCTGTGCTGTTGCCTCCCTACAGCTAAATAATGTCTTTGGAAACGGACTAGCTTCTCTCGTGCTGCCAAAGACGTTTTTGGTGAGTTAACTTAACCCAAAGCATAGGCCGATTGTAGGCCCCACCAAATTAAAAAGGCAATTGCGCCTAAAACCAGAATGGACGAGATGGCGATCGCCATAGGGCTATCAGCTCCCTTAAACTTCATAATGCCACGATTTAAGTCAGACATTTTGACCTCCATCAGAACTTACTGACTCCAGAGACTAGGGTAGTCTTTTCTGTTCAGAACGTCTATCCCCCAGTCAGGTGATCCAGTACCATAGAAACCGTACTATCAGACCCATCAGCCCGATGAACATTTTATTCCTGATGGGGGCGATCGCGCTTACCCTTCTTATTCTCCTAGAATGGTCTCTACGCTGGTTCTTTGGTTTCGGTAAACCCTTGCTCTACCAAACCCATCCAGACATTGGTTATCTCCTGGCTCCCTGCCAAACCACCAGACGGATGGGGAATCGGATTATGATTAACCAATATTCCATGAGAAGTCCAGAGATTACCCCAACTCCCCCACCCGAAACCACACGGATTTTACTCCTAGGGGATTCTATTGCTAATGGTGGATGGTGGACTGATCAAGAGCTTATTCTTTCTACATTGATGGGTAAGAAACTGCAAGCAGAAACCGGTAAACCGACAGAAGTCCTGAATATTTCTGCCAATTCCTGGTGTCCGCGTAACGAAATTGCCTATTTGCGCCACTATGGCACCTTTCAGGCAGAATTAATTATTCTGCTCATTAATACGGATGATTTATTTGGCACTGCCCCCACTGCTGTTCCGATTGGCCGCGATCGCTTCTATCCAGATCGCTATCCTCCCCTGGCAATCATCGAAGCGTTCACTCGCTTCTTCCTTCCCTATGCGCCTCCCCCAGAAATGGCAGCCGTCAACGCCGAAAAAGGCGATCGCGTTGGCTTTAATCTCCAAGCTATCCAGGATATTCATACCTATGCTCAAGAAAAGGAGATCCAACTGTTACTCGCCATGACTCCCCTGAAACGAGAATTAGGGGAACCGGGTCCTAGAGATTACGAACATCAAGCCAGAAAACGACTGCTGAACCTGACGACAGAACAACAGATTCCCTATATTGATTTTTTACCTCTATTTAACCATGATGCTAACCCAGACAGTCTCTATCGCGATCATATCCATCTGAGCGATCGCGGCAACCAACTCGTCATGCACACCCTAACTGAGTGGATACTCAACTGACGATGCCTAAAAGAGAGAAACTTAAGCTAAGGTAGATCCAGCGGCGTTACCCTCACCCGATCCATTAACGCACAGAGCTTCACCCCTAAGTACAGCCATGACTTCACCTCTGATCAAAAAATATCGCCTTGCCTTTGAAAAATATTGGTTAGCCATTCCCATCGGCATGATGATAGGAGCCATTGGGGGCGGCGGGTTTGGAGTCATCCAACCCCCTCCAGGATTGCCCACCTACAGATATGAAGCCATCCTCCAAATTACCACACCATCCGTTACCATTTCCGAAACCGGGACAGCCATCCAAGCCCAAAGTCAGCAACTCAAGGATAATGCTAAACAACTGTTGCTCACCCTCGAAGTCCTAGAAACGGTTGCCAAGAACCCGAAAACCCAGATTGAGATTCGAGACTTAGTAAAACAGGCTGATATTAAATATAATGAAAAATCACCGGGTTTATTATTTCTTACTATTCAGTCAGATAATCGTGCCCAAGCTAAAACAGTGATTGATTTGTTGGCGGAAGAGGTGATTAAGCAAAGCCGTCGCTTGAATACCAGTCGATTGCGAGATATTATCCAAACGTTGAATGAACGAACCCCAAGAGTAGTCTCGGAATTGCGAGATGCAGAATTGGCTCTAGAGAAGTTTATTCGTCAGACAGAATTTGCGGAAATTAAACGTACCCAATTACCAGGAGCGATCACGGGAAATGAGCAAAGACAGCGAGAGCTACAGTTACAAATTGAAACGGTTTCTACCCAAATTGGGAGTTTGCAACGACAGTTAGGATTAACTCCAGATCAAGCGTATGCATCAGCGGCTTTGAGTGCCGATCCGATTATCCAAAATTTGCGGGGACAGTTGTATGAATTGGAGTCTCAGGAGTTGCTGTTGAGTCAAACGTTGCGTCCTGATAATCCTCAGATGGTGGAGTTGCGACGACAGCTTAAATCGGCTGAGAATTTGTTGGAAGCGCGAGCGGCGGAGGTGATTGGGGGTAATGGTATGGCGGCTCCTTTGGTGAGTGGGGAGCAAATTCGCAAGGATAGTAGTCTCGATCCAGCTCGACAGGCGATCGCCCAAGAATTAGTCGGTCTCAAAAACCAGAAAGAATCTTTAGAAAAAGAGTTGGCGGTATCTCAAGTGATTGGGGAAGAACTCAAACAACAATACAGTCAGTTACCGAATACCCAAGCCGAGCGCGCGCGATTGGAACAACAAGTGGTATTAACGAAGCAATTTTATGATACTATTCAGGCTAAGTTAATTGATGCTCAAACAGCAGAAGCGGAAACAGTCGGAAATCTCAATTTAGCAGAGCCACCCAGATTGGTAAGCACTGTTCCGGGGACAACTCCTTTGCCGATTTTACTGCTTTTACCAGCCGGAGCTGTAGGAGGGATGCTCTTAGGAGCAGGAGCCATTTTTGGCTTGGGAATTGTGTTTGCTACTGCGATGCAAACGATAGAAGATATTCAAGCCTTTGTGACAGAACGGGAAGTGGCGATTTTGGGTATTTTACCTTGGGTGGAAGAATGGGGCCCTTCAGGAGCAGAGATCCCTGTGATGCTTTCTCCCCATTCTCCCTATTTGGATTGGTATGAGCGGTTCCGCAGTACCTTGCGCCAAGTGGAAGAAAAGCCGAAGATGATCTTAGTAACCAGTGGCGATCGCCAAGAAGGAAAAACTGTAGTGGCTTATAATTTGGCGATCGCATCTGCCCGCGCCGGAAAACGCACTCTCCTCATCGAAGCCGATTTGCGTAATCCCAGCTTTGCTCACACCTTAAATGTAGTTCCTGATCCCAATTTAACCCTAGAACCCCTACGCTACTATAGCCAAATTAGTGACTGTATTCGTTTTGTTCCCGGAGTGGAAAACCTCTATATTGTCCCCAGTGTTGGGCCTTGCGAATATGCAGCGGCTGTGATTGAATCAGCAGAAATGCGCTTGCTTTGCCAAGATGCTCGCAATCGCTTTGATTTTGTTGTTGTTGATGCTTCTGCCCTCAATTTGTGTAATGATCCCTTAATTCTGGAGCCTTATACGGATGGGATTGTTTTAGTGACTCGTGCTGGCTACACAGTCAGTAATCACTTAGGCGAAAAAATTGACTTATTAGAAGACTCAGAAGATTATCGCCTCTTGGGTATCGTGATTAATGGAGAGGAAATGAATATTCAACCTTTACCTCCTCCCAGCCTCACGGTGATGGAAACCCCTCAAACTGAAGTAAAGCCATCATTTTTCTCATTCAATGGTCGCCCTAGTAATGGTCATAATGGTAATGGCAAAACTCCCACTAATTCGACAGCATCTCAGGAGCAAAACAATAAGAGATAATTACTCATTGTCTTTTTTCTGTGCTTGTGCTAAACGCCGTTTATGGGCTGCTTTTAAGACTTTCAAGCGATAGGGATCGAGATCTTTGCGCCAATAGAGGCGATCGCCTCTCATTTCTACTCCATGCTCTACCAAACATTCACGCCATCCCCGCCAGGTTTGAATCTTTTTCCCATCGTCTAAAAGTCCCCAACGCTCTTCTTGTTGAGTGATCTTTTGAAACCGTTCAAACTGAGGATAATTAGCATCGACAAATTGTTCTTTTCGGTGTAGAATAGGTGGGTTTGGATGATCTTTATAGCTTTCATAATGGACACTCAAATCTCGTAAATCAATTTGCAAGATCGCTTGTAAAATAGGATGGGGATCTTGATCGAAATCAGGATAAAAGAGATAGGATATCTTTGGCGATTGGAGATGGAATTTAATAATCGTTGCCCCTTTTAAGCGGCCAATGGTACGACTAGCACAACCTTCATAGACTCGTAAGCGAGGATCGAGAGTATCAAGATAACTGACATGAATGCTAAAGGATCTTTCTGTCACCTTCCCCACAGAAGAATTTTGGCAACAGCGAGCAATAAAATTTAAATCACCCAGACTAAAGAGCATTTGGTCTGCTAAAATACAAGCACTTCTGTAGCTGCCAAAGAAACTTTGAATATCTTGACGAATGGTGGGAGATAAATGGCGCAATTGGGGGCGATACTCCTGTGGAGTCGCTGGGCGATCGCCAAAATAAGAGAGAGCCAGATAAACCAAAAAATCTTGGCGGCGAGCATTAGCAATCTTCTCCCATTCCTCAGCGTCAGTCACTTGCAAGATAAGCTGAAAAGCACGATGAAATGTGCCAAACTCCTCTAAAATTTCCGCTTCTTGTCTTAACTCCCCCCGTTTTGGCAATCGTCCTCTCTCCGTCACAAACCCCATTAACGGCATTAATAATTCCTGATAATCTTCAAATCGGCGCATTTCTACGCGCACCCTAGGTGTAGAGAAACGCGCTCGAAAACGAGACGCACGAAATGCTTCCGCTTCTGCGCGATCGCGAAAGACAAAATAAATCCCCAAATCTACCGGAACCGCATCTACTGCTAACACCTGATCAATATAAAGTTTTAACTCTTCCTGCTCATAATATTTCTGAAAAGTATTGCGCTGAGTAATAATCCCATCCCCATACACCATCATCCCCTCACTCACCGCACTAATTAAAACCTGAGCAGAAACCAATAAAACTCTGTGAGTTAATTCCCAAGCTTGAATTAACGCCTCCCGTCGCTCCTGCTGATCTTCAATCACATTAATCACATAACCCAAATTGACAATATCAGCCCCATTGAGCGGCGTATCGGGTTGATAATAAGGATCCCACCCACTACTGCGATATCCCCTGTGTTCTATCTGTCGCAAATCCTCTCCATATCCACATCCATAATCAAAAAAGGTAGTTTCTGGGGTAAATAATTCCATCTCCAAGGCTAAACGCACAGGACGAGATAACTCCTTACGAATCATAGCCGCTTTATGGCGCTCAATTATAGGAGCATAGGGTTGATCAATCTTTGCTTCTAAGGGAATAACTCGATGATCTTGCACTCTGACTCGATGCATGGATAACCACTGTTCCCAATGCTTTTTGGTGCCAATTGAAAATCCTGTCCGCTTGTCTAATAAACCCCATTCTTCTTCCTGTTTTGTCAGTTGGGAAAACAGAGAATATAAAGGATAATTTGGGGTAACAAAGGTTTCTTTTCGATGCAAGATGGGAGGGTTTTGACTGCTGCGGTAATCTCGATATACTGCTTGTCTTTCCTGAAGATCCACTTGTAAACTCCCGTGAAGTTGGGGATGGGGATCTCGATCGAAGTCGGGATAATATAGATAGGAAATTTTGGGTTGATCTAGGTGAAATTTAATTAAGGTGGGAGGATCAATGCTTCCGGCAATTTGGCGAGCCAGATGTTCATATTCTTGTAATTGGGGATCGAGGGACTCTAAGGCGGTAAGATGAATATACAAGGCATTGGGTAATCGTTTACCCAAGGGACTGTGTTGGCATAGGTGTAAGGCTTGACTGTGAGAAACCATTGTAGGGAAGGAGCGGCAGGGTTTTTTCTAGTGTAATGTTGAAGGGGCGATCGCAGAACGACTATGGAGACACCATTTAGTCCACCCAAACTCTCTCCCTCTACCCGACGAGTCGCCGGGATACTACGAGGGATTCAACAGCAGTTAAGAGAAGCCAAACAGGAGCGCCTTTGGTTACAGGAGCAGCTAGAAAAGGCGGCTCAAGAGCGGTTAGCGCTCACCAATCTTTTGTATGAGGTTTTAGAAGAATTACGCCAGTTAAACGCAGAATCAGCGCCTTCTGAATGGCCATCTGAGGTGGGGATGGACTACAGTTATTTGCAAAGCTGCCTTGCTCAGGGAGATTGGGAACAGGCGAATGAGTATACTGGGTTATTGCTGTTGGCGTTAGCAGGATATGAGTCAACAGAGATGCTCTCCCTAGAGGAAATCGAGGCGTTACCTAGGGTGGATATGGATACTTTAGATCGGCTGTGGTGGGAGTATAGTGAGGGACGGTTTGGTTTTAGGGTACAGGAGTCGATTTGGCAGGAAGTTAATCGAGATTATGGTTTATTTTGCGATCGCCTGGGATGGCGCATCCAGTTAAATTGGCTCAGTGCTCGCCAACTCACCTTCTCCCTATCTGCACCAGTTGGTCATCTTCCTGCCATCATCTGGCGTAACCGTGCTTGCTATGGCCTCGGATTTTATTCTCCCACAGAAGTATTAGAAACCATCTTTGCCATTTTTGATAGCACTACCTGAAAAAAGGAAACTTGAGATGGTAGTGCTATCACTGTTCGCGCCTAACCGCCTGCTACTGCGGGGACAATGCTGACTTCATCGCCATCTTTCAGAGGAGTTTTCGTATTATCCAAAAACCGGATATCTTCTTCGTTGACATAGATATTGAGGAAACGGCGAGGTTTTCCAGAATCATCACAGATTCTATCTTTGATGCCGGGGCAATTGGCTTCTAAAACGTCAATCAGTTCAGAGACTGTGCCACCGGTTACTTCGAGGGTAGCTTGGTTGTTGGTGTATTTTTGTAGGGGGGTGGGAATCAAAACTTTAACAGCCATTAAAGGTTACTCTCCTGTATAGTTGAGGGATATGGGGTGAAGATTAAACCAGAACTTGTTGCCATTCTAGGCGATCAAGGGTACGCGCCCGCTCCATCGCACGCTCAAAGCTCTCTAAGTTGGCTTCAATCGTGAGGGGTTCCCCGACGTACCCTTGAACTGCTTCTTGGGTTTTTAAGCCGTTGCCGGTAATGTAGGCAACGGTGGTTTCTTCGGGATCAATTTTACCGGCTTCTACCAGTTTTTTCAGCACAGCGATGGTGGTTCCCCCTGCGGTTTCCGTGAAGATGCCTTCAGTTTCTGCCAGGAGTTTGATGCCTTCAATCACTTCAGAATCAGTCACGGATTCAATGTTACCATTGGTTTTCCGAGCGAGATCGAGGGCGTATACTCCATCAGCAGGATTACCGATCGCGATGGATTTGGCAATAGTATTTGGTTTTACAGGAGCAATAAAGTCTCGCCCTTCCCGGAAGGCAGACGCAATGGGCGAACAGCCTTCTGCTTGAGCACCGCTGAAGCGCACGGCTTTGTCGGCGACTAAACCGACTTTGATAAATTCTTGGAAGCCTTTGTATATTTTGGTGTAGAGGGAACCGGAAGCTAGAGGAGCCACCACATGATCGGGAAGTTGCCAGCCGAGTTGTTCTGCTACTTCATAACCCAGGGTTTTTGAGCCTTCGGAGTAGTAGGGACGGAGGTTAATGTTGACAAATCCCCAACCGTAGGTATTGGCGACTTCGCTGCACAGGCGATTGACTTGATCGTAGTTGCCTTTAACCGCCATGAGGGTGGGATTGTAGATCAAGGTGCCTAGGACTTTTCCGGCTTCGAGATCGGCGGGGATGAATACACAACAGTCTAAACCGGCGTGGGCGGCGATCGCCGCTGTAGAGTTGGCCAAATTGCCGGTACTAGCACAAGACACCGTGGAAAACCCTAATTCCCTTGCTCTCGACAAAGCCACCGACACCACCCGATCCTTGAAGCTCAGGGTAGGCATATTCACCGCATCATTTTTAATGTAAAGGTTCTTTAATCCCAATTGCCGCGCTAACCGATTCGCTTTTAACAGCGGAGTCATCCCTGTCCCGACATCAATAATGTTATCGGTGAGCAAAGGTAAAAACTGCCGATAACGCCAAATGGAATTAGGTCCTGCGGCAATGGTTTCACGGCTCACCTGGCGACGCAAGGTTTCATAGTTGTACCACACCTCCAACGGGCCAAAGCATTCATCACAGACGTGCTTGGCTTCTAGTGGATAGGTTGCGCCGCATTCTTTGCAGACTAACTTTTCACAAGCCGCTTGGTTGCTCCGAGTTAAAGTTTCTGTGGCAAGGGTCATGGCGGTTTCTTCCTTTAGGGATTTTTGTTCGGGTTTGAGGGATTTTTTGATCTTGGTTTTGCATCCTACCATGGGGGTCAAGGGTCGTCAAACAATTCCGACCTTTTTAGTCGGGATTAGCAAAACCCTTGGTATTCTGTAATCGTCTCCAGATCCCCATTCCCCCCTGCTCCGATTTCCTCTATGATGATCCCAAGTCCTAAATTTGTGCGGAGAATTAACGATCCATGCTGACCCTAAAAGTTGTCGTCAACATTGTTATTCTGTTCTTTGTGGCTCTATTTGTCTTCGGGTTTCTATCGAGCGATCCCTCTCGGAACCCAGGTCGTCGCGACTTAGAATAATTGCAGAGAAAGTTGCTCAAAGGCGATCGCCCCTGCAGCCACCAGAGGTCTGCTCCAGAGGGAAAAGGCGATCGTTTCTTTCCTGTATGCCACTGATCCGAGTCAAGCAAGAAATTTAACTTTTAAACACCAGATAAACTCCTCTTTAACTGAAGTTGATAAGGTGATATTATTTAATTTCATTTCTTCCAACTGGCTCGGCTATGGCGAAAAAATATGACATTCGCGCTTCCCTCAGAAAAACCATCGAGGCCGAAGACGCGATCCACAATCCCTCCACCAATGACACCTTTAATCAGGTTTTAGCTCGTGTATCGATGGGGCGGCGAGGCTTTCTCAAAGGTAGCTCCTCTCTAGCAGCAGCATCTATGCTCGGTATGGGATTAGCCGTTCTCGTGGATACCGTCAATCAGCAAGACCAAGGAGCAACCGGAGCAACTGGTTTGAACCTGAGCTTTAGTCCAGTAGCCAAAAACATTGCTGACACCGTAACAGTTCCTGAAGGCTACACCGCTAGGGTACTGCTCGCCACTGGCGATCCCCTCAGAAGTAACGTTACTCCCTACAAGAATAACGGCACAGACCATGACTTTGAAGTTCGAGTGGGGGATCATCATGATGCAATGAAATATTTTGGTTTCAGCCAAGAGGGGAAGGGATGGGACCCGAAAAACAGCGATCGCGCCTTACTGTGCATCAACCATGAAGTCTGCGAAGATCTCGGCTTCGTCCATCCCAACGGCCCCACCGACTACGGCTCAGACAACACCACTGCCCGTCCCACCCTAGAAATTGACAAAGAAGTAGCCGCCCATGGTGTCACCATTGTCGAAATCACCCGCCAAGGCTCAACCTACCAAATCAACCGCAACTCCTCTTTCAACCGCCGCATCACCGCAGCAACCGTCTGCGAAATTTCCGGCCCGGCTCGTCGTAGTCCCCTGATGGTAACCGCCTTTTCCCCCACAGGCGATCGCACCAGAGGAACCGTCAACAACTGTGCCAATGGCTATACCCCCTGGGGAACTTACCTCACTTGTGAAGAAAACTGGGCAGAGTATTTCTATCGCCGTGAAGAAGACAACACTCGCAGCCAAAAAGAAATCACCGCCTTCAAACGGTATGGTATCAGCAAACCCACCTCTGGCCGCTATAACTGGTCACGCCCTGGAGCAACAGAGAGCACAGATCTTTATCGCCGCTGGAATACGGGCAAAACCAGCAACAGTCCTGACCAGGATTTTCGCAATGTCGCCAATACCTTTGGCTGGGTAGTAGAAATTGATCCCTTCAACCCCAATGCTACCCCGAAAAAACGCACTCACCTCGGTCGCTTTGCTCATGAAGGATGTTGGCCGGCTAAACCCGTTGCCGGTCAGCCCTTAGTCTTCTATGCAGGAGATGATAGCCGCAACGAATACATCTATAAGTTTGTCTCTGATGCCGTATGGAACCCTCAAGATGCAAAGGGCGGTTTAGCGGCTGGTGATAAATATCTGGATCGGGGCACTCTGTATGTAGCGAAGTTTAAGGAGGATGGCACAGGGGAATGGTTACCCTTGACCCTGAGTAATCCTAAGATTGCTAACTATGCAGACTATCCGTTTGCCGATCAAGCAGATGTGCTGATTAATACTCGGTTGGCAGCGGATGCGGCGGGAGCTACGAAAATGGATCGCCCGGAATGGGGTGGTGTTCATCCGATTACTGGGGAAGTGTACTTTACCCTGACGAATAATGTTTCTAGTAGCAATGGCCGAGGAGTGAAAACTCCTTTGGATGCAGCGAACCCTCGCTATTACAGTGATGAAAAGGGATCAAAAACCAATCAAGGAAATGTGAATGGACATATCATCCGCTGGCGTGAGGCGGGGGGTAATATGACTGCGACTACCTTTACCTGGGATGTGTATCTCTTTGGTGCTCAAGCAGATGCTGGAGCGGAGGTCAACTTGTCTGGGCTGACGGATGAGAATGATTTCTCTAGTCCAGATGGTCTGTTCTTTAGCGAGGCCATGCCTGGTTTGCTATGGATTCAAACGGATGATGGCTACTATACCGATAAGACTAATTGTATGATGCTGGCAGCAGTGCCCGGTGCGGTGGGAGATGGCCAGACTAAGATGGTGATGAATAAGTCTGTCCCCGTGAGTGGTAATGGGGATCAGATGGTGAAAACCTATGTGGGTAAAGCAGCGAGTCCTGGGGTGTTGCGTCGTTTCTTGATCGGGCCGAGGGACTGTGAGATCACAGGGATTACGGAGTCACCAGATGGGAAGGCGATTTTTGTGAATATCCAGCATCCGGGTGAAAACAGTGCTTCGGGGACTGATCCAACTCAGTTTACCAGTCATTGGCCGGATGGGGGGAATGCCCGTCCGCGATCAGCGACGGTGATTATTACCCGGAATGATGGGGGCAAAATTGGGATCTAAGGGGGAATTACTTACCCTGAGATCGGTTTAAGGGTTGGAGAGTAGGGGCGAGAATCGCCTCATCCCTCGCCCCGAAATTCTCCCAAAGATTCCCGAATCTCTCTATACTGGGCTAGGTGTGGTTGTGAATGAGAATCTATGCCCTACCCTTTACCCCCGCAGTTGCCGCCGGTTGCTTCGGACTACGTGCGATATGAATATGCTGCTCCCCAAGACGTTACTCTAGCTGAGGGGAGTAGCATTGCTCCCCTCGATTTGCCTCCAGAAAGCGAGACATCTTTGAGTTGGGTAGGGTGTCAAACCTTAGCTTCTTTAAACGATCCAGAACCTCTGCCCACGGAACCCTCTGATTTAACTGTTTCACCACCAGAGGAGGAAATACTCCATGCTAGTACCAGGGCGGCTGACTTAGGCCCTGTTCATATCGATCGCAGTCCGAGTCAAGGGATTGAGGGAAGACTCTCGGAATGGCACGGTGAAACAGAGGCAGAGGATTCATCTGGGTTGGGGGAACCTACTGCGACGGAGAGAACAGAAGTGATCGCGCAGCGACTCCCCAGGAGTATGGCGATTCCAGTCGAATCGGCTGAATCGGAACCTGTCCCCATCCCATTGAGATCCGACGCAGTCCGAATTGCACCGCCCAAAATGGAGTCGGTGATTGAATTAACTGCCGATCGCCAAGAATTCGACGATCAACGGCAAATCTTTACGGCAGAAGGGAATGTGGTGATGCGCTTTGAAGAGGCACTGTTGCGATCGGATCAACTCCAGGTCAATCTGATCAATCGTTTGGCGCGAGGAGTGGGGAATGTTTCCTTAGTGAGTGGGGAACAAATTTTACTCGGTTCTGAGTTTCTCTACAACTTTGTGCAAGGGACAGGAACGATCACCCAAGCCAGAGGTGTGGTCTATATTCCTACTGCCCAATCGGATTTTGACTTGGGACAGGGCACGGGTGACTCCCAGCTACTGCCCCCAGGAGAGCGGATTCTGCTGGATCAACCCCCTACGGACGTTACGGATGCGGGAGGGGTGATTATTAATGTGGGTGGAGGCCAGGGAGTCACTCCCCAAGCCCAACAAGGGGGGCAAGTGCGACGGGTGCGGTTTGAGGCAGAGCAATTGAATTTTACCCCAGAGGGCTGGCAAGCGGTGAATGTGCGGTTTACCAATGACCCCTTTTCCCCACCAGAGTTGGAAGTGAGGGCAGATCGCGCTCAGTTGACGCGGATTTCTCCCTTAGAAGATGAGGTGTTGGCGACTCGGCCAAGATTAGTTTTCGATCAGCGTTTGCCAGTTCCCCTATTGCGCGATCGCCTGATTATCAGTCGGGAAGAACGGGACCCGGCGATCATCAGCTTTGGCTATGATGATCGCGATCGCGGTGGATTATTTATCGAACGCACTTTTGAAGTGCACGAAACCCGCCAATTTACCCTGCGCCTCACACCTCAATTCCTCGTGCAACGCGCCCTCGGTTTCTCCACAGAAAATAGAGAGGCGCAGAGCACGCCCCTAGAAGACTTTCGAGAATCCTGGCTCAGTTGGATTGGCTTGAGAGGCACCTTAAAAGCCAGATTAACCCCTCAAACAACTCTAGATGCTAATCTCAATTTAGCAGGATTAAATAATATTGGCGATACAGCAAGAGCTAATGTACAATTGCAACAAATGATTGCCAAGCATACCTTGAGCGCAGAATATACCTATCGCAATCGTTTCTACAATGGCTCATTAGGTTTCCAAACCGTCGATCGCAGTATCGGTATCGTCTTAGCTTCTCCCGTGTTCAAGCTAGAAAAAACCGGGATTTTAGTCAATTATCAAGGGAGTTTCCAAAATATCTATGCTCCCACAGACCGCCTAGAATTACTAGAGCCAAAATCTAGAGGCAGAGCTTCTTTGAATCGGATACAACTAAGTGCCACACTCCGCCGAAACTTTTCCCTGTGGAAGGGACAGCCTTTAGCCTCAACCCCAACAGAAGGCCTCAAATATACCCCAAAACCCATTGTGCCCTATGTGCAATTTTTAACTGGATTAACAGCCACAGCCGGATTTTATAGTAACGGGGAAAGTCAGTCTTATTTACAAGGGTTAATGGGAATACAAGGCCAATTTGGCCATTTTTCTCGCCCCTGGTTTGATTACACAGGATTTACCCTGCTCTATGCCCAGTTTATCCCCACAGGAGAATCACCATTTCGATTTGACCGGGTGGCAGATGTGCGCGTGCTCAGTTTAGAACTTAATCAGCAACTCTATGGCCCAGTCCGAATTGCGACACGTGTTGGTATTAACTTAGATACGGGTAAAAGCATTAGTACAGATTATCTGCTGGAATATAGCCGCCGCACCTATGGGCTAACGTTCCGATACAATCCCGATTTAGGTTTAGCAGCTCTCGGCTTTCGGTTGGGTGATTTTAACTGGAGTGGAGTTAGTCAGTCTTTTTCAACACCAAACATTCGTCAGGCAACTCCGACAGTAACTGACTCTTTTTAAGATCATGGACAATCAACAATGAAGTAGGTAAACAACAGGACTCTCCCACACCTCTCTAACGCCCTGGATAGCGGAACCCTCGATTCCGCAATTGCTGATTCACATTAGAACTAGGAACATAGCCATAACCCCAATTCGCATCCTCCACATCTTGAATAATATTCGGCGTAACCACAATCACCACTTCTGTACGCTCTGACTCCTTATCAGTACGGCGGAACATCCGACCAATAATCGGTAAATCCCCTAAAATAGGCAGTTTCGAGACAATTTCTCGCTCTCTATCTTGAATTACCCCAGCAATCAAGAGGGTTTGACCATCCCGCAAACGAATTTTCCCCGAACTTAACTCCCGCTGGGAAACGAGAGCCACCTCTTGAAATGAATTACCCACAATCACTCGGTAAGTATCTGTAGGAGTAGATACCCGTGGATTAATCGTCATGGTAATAAAACCATTATCATCAATCCGGTCAATAGTAATGGGCAGCAGTAAACCCACATCCTCAAACTCAGTGTTGATTGTGGTGGTGGTGGTATTCGCATTCACCGTAGTCTCTTGTTCCACATTAACCGGAATACGGTCAGTGAGATTAACTGTGGAAGTTTCCCCTTCCTGAATCGTCAGGGTAGGATCGGTGAGAATCTTCGCATTCCCTTCAATCACATTCGCTTCTAGTCGCGCCAGGAACTGTTGAGGATACTGGAACACTTGAGGAAGGGCGTAGGTGAGTTGCGCCGCTTGACCAATAATCGAGGGTAAACCGGCTCCTGCTGCTCCTACCGCTGAAATCAACTGTCCGACAGGGTTGGTTAAGGCAGGAATAGTTCCTCCCCCTGGCACTAATTGACTTAACAACCGAGGGACACCATTAGCATCGAAAAACTGAGGCGCAACGGCCACATCAGCAGGGACTAAATCTTGTCCATTGGTGAGGGGTTGAAATGTGCCCCCGCCTGGAGTCAATTCACTCAGTAATCGAGGGTTCCCTTGAGTATCAAAGAAGCGGGGAGCCTGATTAGTCACGGGAACTGGGCCATTCACAGGATCAATTAAAGGCTCAAAGGTTCCTCCGCCAATGGTTAAGTCGCTGAAATTCCGAGGAATCCCGTTTCGATCATAGTAAACACGGGTATTTGATCCAGCGGGAATCAGTTCAATGGTCAGGGCTTGGTTAGGATTATTCGGATCAACGGGTGTGCTTCCTTGTCCAAAGAGAGGATCAAAGGGCCCGTTCGCAAAAATCTGTCCAGGAATGTTCAGTTCACTAATTAACCGTGGGGTTCCTGTAGAGTCAAGGAAATACTGAGGCCCAGTACCAGCACTGATGACATTACCACTAGGATTCAGTAGGGGTTGGATATTTCCACCCCCAATCGTAAGTTCGCTCAATCTCCGAGGTTGACCATTGACATCATAAAACTGAGGTGATCCAGTACCAGCAGGAATCAGCGATCCTTCAGGGCTGGTGAGAGCGGGGAGTTGTCCACCACCAATTTGCAGTTCACTGAGGAGTCGAGGTTGACCTGTGCTATCAAAGTAGCGAGGGGCTGCCGTTGTGGTAGCTTCAACTAAATTGTTACTATTGTCAATCAGAGGTTGAAATTGTCCGCCACCTACAGTGAGTTGATTGAGAGGACGGGGGACACCACTGCGATCATAATACAGAGGAGGATTCCCTGTAGAAGGAGAGACTTGACGGCCACCTGCGCCAGGGATACCTGGTGCAGCTTGGTTAAATCCAGTAACTCCAGAAGTAGTGGGTAAGCCGCCAGGAGAGAACACTGATCCCGGTTGGTTTTGCCCAGTAGGAACCAGTTGTCCGGTGGCGGGATCACGTACTAATTGAGTGCCGTTGGTGTTGACGAAGGGTTGTACTTGAGAGAGGGGATTGCCTACAATGGGACGACCAAAGGCATTATTGCGGATCGTGTCAGCACTCGGAGGAGCAAGCCGCCCGAAGTTAGCAATTCCTTGACCCCCATCAACGACGAAAAAGGAGTCTCCTGAGCCGAAGGAGAAACTGCTGTTGGAGAATTCGTTGGCGTTGAGGTTGATGTCTACGACTTTAACATTGACGGAGACTTGGCGGCGACGCAGGTCTTGCTGGGAGAGGAGTCCGGTCGCAATTTCTACCTTACGGGGGTCACCGACCAGGGTAACGGAGTTTAAGCGTTCATCGGCAATGACGGATAAACCGCGCAGCAGCAAGGGGGCATTGGCTTGCTCTACGGTGAGGTTTTGGATACTGGTATTGGTAGATTCCACAACTCGTCTGTCTACACCTTCACCTTCTTGGGTACGGGTGGTTTCGGTGACGACGCGCTGGTAGTCAGCACCTTGGGAGGCGAGGAGGGTGGCAGAAGCGGCAGCGTTGGCTTGGTTGAGGCGGAGGGTGCGGGTGATGACGGGGCTGGATTCGAGGGGCAGGTTGGTTCCTACGAAGATGGTGCGCCCGACGCGGTTGGCTTGGAGTCCGCTGAGTTGGAGGACGCTGTTGAAGACGTTTTGGACGGGTTCGTTTTCGATGTCGAGGGAGATGGTGGTGTTTTGTACGGTGGTGGTGGCTCCGGCTTGCCCTTCGGCGGGGGCTGCGCCGTCGGTGAAGGCGAGGTTCATACCGGCGACGCGGGCGAGGAGGGCGAGTACGTCGCGAACGGGTGCGTCGCGGAGGACGAGGCGGGGGACGTTTTCGGTGGAGCCGAGGTTGATGGTGCGCCCGGATGCGTCGATGGTGGATACGGAGATGTCGCCGAGGGGGGGGGCGATCGCCCGTTGCCGAAAAGGAGGCGCTACACTGGTTCCTGGCGGTAGACTGGGAATGCCATTTTGCAGACTGGGCAGAGGCACCTCTCCATAGGGAGCGGCTTGAGCCAATTGAGGGGGGACTTGAGCAATCAGTTGAGG
>CAZTRW010000026.1:1502-26860 GCA_964616725.1 uncultured bacterium | reverse complement strand
TAAGGCAGCGGGTTTTGGTCCCGCCATCCCTAGGTTCGAATCCTAGCGCCCCAGTTTACAAAAAGAAATAGAGAAAAGAAACCGCCCTGGGAAAGGTAGTGAAGAAAGCGGGACTGACGGGGATCGAACCCATGGCCTAGCGCTTAGGAGGCGCTCGCTCTATCCTACTGAGCTACAGTCCCACCTTGAGGATGATTATACCTTACTGATAGCGCTATGGTAGACCTTGGGCGGGGTGCGATCGCATCATCCCACTACATCCGGGTTACCAGGTTCCAGCCAAGTTTTCTCTTCACGGCCGAAAAGGACAGGAAATGCCTGAAAATGAAGAGGCTGAAGATAGTAACATCAGCCTCTTATGACTATACACACCATTTCCACTCAACCGTTTACAGACCAAAAACCTGGAACCTCCGGTTTACGCAAACAGGTTCCTGTATTTCAACAACCCCATTACTTGGAAAATTTTATCCAATCGATTTTTGATAGTTTAGACCCCTATCAGGGCCAAACCTTGGTATTGGGTGGGGATGGACGGTATTATAACAGACCGGCCATCCAAACCATCTTGAAAATGGCAGCAGCGAATGGCGTAGGCAGTGTCCTAGTTGGTGCTGGTGGCATTTTATCTACGCCAGCGGCTTCTGCGATTATCCGCAAACACCAAGCCTTGGGAGGAATTATTCTCTCCGCTAGTCATAATCCCGGAGGGCCGGCAGGAGATTTTGGTGTTAAATATAACGTTAGCAATGGTGGACCAGCCCCGGAAAAGGTCACCAGCGCGATTTACGATCGCACCAAAACCATTACCTCCTATAAAATCCTAGAAGCAGCCGATCTCAACCTAGATCGGCTCGGCAGTTTCAAACTCGGAGATATGAGCGTGGAGGTGATTGACCCCGTAGCTGATTATGCTGAATTGATGGAATCCTTATTTGATTTCGACTGTATTCGAGATTATATCGCTTCGGGGCAATTTCGGATGTGTATCGACTCCCTCCATGCAGTCACGGGACCGTATGCCAAATACTTATTTGAAACTCGCCTGGGTGCTCCGGCGGGAACAGTACAAAATGGGGTTCCCCTAGAAGATTTTGGGGGTGGTCATCCTGACCCGAATTTGGTCTATGCTCATGATTTGGTGGCAGTTCTGTATGGAGAGAATGCGCCTGATTTTGGAGCGGCTTCGGATGGGGATGGCGATCGCAACATGATCCTCGGTCGTCACTTTTTTGTGACTCCTAGTGACAGTTTAGCCGTTCTTGCCGCCAATGCCACTCTAGTTCCAGGATATCAAAAGGGATTAGCCGGAATTGCGCGATCGATGCCCACCAGCGCCGCTCCTGACCGAGTGGCCGCTAAACTAGGTATTGATTGTTACGAAACTCCCACCGGTTGGAAATTCTTCGGCAATCTGCTCGATGCTGGTAAAGCAACCCTCTGTGGAGAAGAAAGCTTTGGCACCGGTTCCAACCATGTCCGCGAAAAAGACGGCCTGTGGGCCGTTCTTTTTTGGTTAAATATTCTCGCGGTTAAACGCCAATCGGTTGAACAAATCGTGCGAGAACATTGGCAAACCTATGGACGGAATTATTATTCGCGCCATGACTACGAAGGGATTGACTCCCAATCGGCTAATACCCTCATGGAAAATCTCCAATCTTTGGTAACTACTCTGAAGGGGAAAAAATACGGCAATTATGAAGTGGAATATGCCGATGACTTCAGCTACACTGACCCCATTGATGGTAGTGTGGCCTCTAAACAAGGGATTCGCATTGGCTTTACCGATGGCTCTCGCATGGTGTTTCGCTTATCAGGAACTGGCACTCAAGGTGCAACGTTGCGAGTATATTTAGAACGTTATGAACCCGATCCCAGCCACCATCATCATGATCCTCAAGACGCTCTGGCGCCCTTAATTCAATTGGCGGATGAAATTGCTCAAATTCGGGCGATCGCCGGTAGGGAACAACCGACAGTTATTACCTAAACTCCCCTAGGAGAGAAGTAGGTTGATTTTGGCTTAATCCTGAGTTCTGTGTTATTTTTTCCCATAAAAGGAGGTTATCATGATTGCGGTAGAAACGATTAAACTGTTTCAAAGACAACCCGAACCCCAAACCTTTAAGGCTGGGGAAATTATCTTTGAAGATGGCCAGAAGGGCGAGCAGATGTATGGCATCATTGCCGGTACAGTAGAGCTAAAAGTTAATGGTGAAGTCGTGGAAACTATTGAACAGGGAGATGTGTTTGGGGAAGGAGCACTGGTGCATCAGGAGGGGACTCGTGCCTCCACTGCCGTAGCCAAAACCGATTGTACCTTAGCCTTTATGGATAAAGGACGATTCTTATTTGCTGTGCAAGAAACACCGGAGTTTGCTCTTGATGTATTGCGGAGTTATTCCGATCGCTTGCGTCGATTGAAGCGCCATGAATTGTAATGGGTACAACAATAACCTTTAAAGATGGCTGGATCAACGGGGAAATTTTTAAGGGTTATTTAAGCTTACACAGAAGGTAAGCTGCCTATGATGAAGTTGGACAAGGTGAGGTAAATTAGCCTTTCCTTGTCCCCAGAAAAGATCTTTTCGAGGGAAACCACAGGAAAGGACTTTTCACTTCTATTGATGCTCAGGAGATAACATGAGTCAAACGTTACTCGAACAATTGCGGCAAATGACGGTGGTGGTGGCAGATACGGGTGACCTCCAGTCGATTGAGAAGTTTACTCCCCGTGATGCGACGACGAATCCTTCTTTGATTACGGCGGCGGCACAAATGCCTCAGTATCAGGGGATTGTGGATGATACTCTGAAGCAGGCTAGGCAAACTTTGGGTGAGGGTGCGTCTACGGCGGATGTGGTGAGTTTGGCGTTTGATCGCTTGGCAGTGGCTTTTGGGTTGAAGATTTTGGAGATTGTGCCAGGGCGGGTGTCTACGGAGGTGGATGCTCGGTTGTCTTATGATACGATCGCCACGATCGCCAAAGCCAGAGATCTGATTGCTCAGTATGAGGCAGCCGGGGTTTCTCGCGAGCGAGTATTGATTAAAATTGCTGCCACTTGGGAAGGGATTAAGGCAGCGGAAGTGCTTGAGCAAGAGGGGATTCACTGTAATTTAACGCTGTTATTTGGTCGTCATCAGGCGATCGCCTGTGCCGAAGCCCACGTCACCCTTATCTCTCCCTTCGTTGGTCGTATTTTAGACTGGTATAAGAAGGAGACAGGACGAGACAGCTATCCTTCAGCCGAAGATCCAGGCGTTTTGTCAGTCACGGATATCTATAATTATTACAAGAAGTTTGGCTATAAGACGGAAGTGATGGGGGCCAGCTTCCGTAACATCGGTGAAATTATGGAATTGGCAGGATGTGACCTGTTAACCATTTCCCCCCAGTTACTCGGTGAGTTGGAGTCTACCACAGGAGAATTGCCACGTAAATTGAATCCAGAAGCGGCTCAGTCGATGGAGATTCAAAAGGTATCGATCGATAAGGAGACTTTTGATCAACTGCACGCTTTAGATCGCATGGCTTCAGAAAAGCTCGATGAGGGGATTAAGGGCTTTTCTAAGGCGTTAGAGGCTTTAGAGAGTCTGTTAGCCGAGCGCTTAAAGCGTCTGGAAGGAGAAGCGAAAGCCTCCCATGCGGCTCAGGATCTCTTCCAAGTCTACGATCTTGATGGAGATGGTTTTATTACCCGTGAAGAGTGGGCAGGAACCGATGCCGTGTTTGATGCCCTCGATCAAAATCATGATGGCAAAATTACGCCAGAAGAACTGTCTGCCGGTTTGGGGGCTGCGTTTCATTTAGCGGCGGTTTAAGCGATCGCCTTGTAGGGGCGAAGCATTGGCACTAGTAAGTTAGAAGAAAAATCAAGGTTTTATCCACCAATGCTTCGCCCTTTTAGATTTATCCTATGGTTGGGGAATCAAAATCACCTCATCACATCGAAAAGTGCTATATCCCTAAAAATCCCCCATCATTTCCCTAAGCCCCCTTCCGTTTGCGCCAAGCCACTTTACCTAAACCCACCATACCCAGCAGAGCAAGACTCGCTACAGCACTAGGTTCAGGAACCACCGTAGTTTGAAAAGTGTATTCAGCAATAGATCCACTGGCATCAGTCACCCTCACTTTAGAATTGTAGACCCCCTTTTTCCCATAATTCCAATAAGTAGGGCCTTCTGCACCCTCATAGTCAATTTGCCCATCCCCATTAAAATCCCAGACAAAACTTAAACCTTGAGGGGTTTCCCAATCATGGGCTGAGGCATAAAAATCAAAAAACTCCCTCCGTTGCACAGTAGTCGCTGATTGAATCTTGAGAAGTTGAGGAAGCGTGTTAATACCAGAAAACAAGAAATTGTGGTCAGCAAAATTCAAGTCTCCCCCCCCAAATTGGTCTTCAAAGCCAACTCGCACCACTCCAGGACTCGAGAACGTTACCATAGCATGGTTGAGACCATCGGGATTACCTCCCGAATTCCCTGTGTAGTATCGATAACCTGTATCATGAACAGCTAATTCAAATACAAGTTCTTGTCCTGCTGGCATAGGGTCGAGATTAATGACAGCACCAGCCTGTCTATTGCTGGCTATATGCTGATGATGTTGGGGCGAACGGATCAGATACAAATCACTTGTAAATGCAGCACCTGATCCGAGAACCTCAACTCTCATTGTTTCGCCAGTAGAATACAGAGGTGTACCCACACCAAGGGGAGTTGCAGAACGTTCGAGCACAGGGAGTCGTTTCTCAAAACGATAAACCTGAAGAGTAGACAAGAAGTTTTTGTCGGTAATGGTATCTACTGGTAAGGTTTTGAGAAAAGTAATCAGATTTTTGCCTTTTACCTTTTTGGGAATGAGCTTGGACATAACCTTCTGATCTTCTTTGTCAATTTTCTCAATCTGGGGTAACAACAATCCCAGTAGACTTGCCTCTATAGAATCCTCTGAAAGAGAGGTAGGAATCTGATTGTTTAACTGTTTGTAAACATCTTTGGTAGGGATGATGCCATTGCGGAATACTTCTGGGAAATCCTCATATTTTCCAGTCTGGGCAAAACGTTCCAGTTCTGCAATAGACACTAAAGTGCCCCTAGGGATTTTCCAAATCTTCGATGCCCGGGATGAAACCTTAATATAATCGGCAGCGACAGCAGGAGCTACAGCACTGACAATGGAGATAGCTACAGCACAAGAGAGCGCTTGGCAGCAATTTTGTAACTTAGACATAAGTGTATTCCTCTTGAGGATAGATGTGAACCGTGAACAAGGAGGCATACAGCAACTTCATCAGCAGCAATATTCGCCTCTATAGACTTCTCAGGTTTTCCAGGGGATTTTTATGCAAAATCGCCGATTTTGTAATAAAAATTCATATTTCTTGTGAGCAGCCTGGTCAGCTATAGTGCATGAATTGCTTACTGTGAAAGGATTGTGGTGGGTCTATTGCCTTTGAAACCAGGGGAAAATTCTTTCTGGAGATTCCTTAAGAAAAGGTGAGCAGTGGGGCCTAGCTATAGTAAAATACGAAGAAATGTTACGAAACCCTAATCAAGACTAAATGCGAGTTGCGATCGCCGGAGCCGGATTAGCAGGACTCTCCTGCGCCAAATACCTCACCGATGCAGGCCACACCCCCATTGTCCTAGAACGTCGAGATGTCCTGGGCGGTAAAGTGGCAGCATGGCAAGACGAAGACGGAGACTGGTACGAAACCGGATTGCACATCTTTTTCGGGGCCTACCCCAATATGCTGCAATTATTTAAAGAGTTGGACATTGAAGATCGGTTGCAATGGAAACAGCACACCATGATCTTCAACCAACCCGACAAACCCGGAACCTATTCTCGGTTTGACTTTCCCGACTTACCCGCTCCCATTAACGGCATGATTGCTATTCTCCGCAATAACGATATGCTCACCTGGGCTGAAAAAATTCAGTTTGGAGTAGGTTTAATCCCCGCTATGCTCCAGGGACAGCGTTACGTGGAGGAAATGGATCGGTATTCCTTCAGTGAATGGCTGAAACGGCAGAACGTACCGCCGCGAGTGGAAACTGAAGTCTTCATTGCCATGTCCAAAGCGCTGAACTTCATCAACCCTGATGAAATTTCCGCCACAGTGATTCTCACCGCTCTGAATCGCTTTCTCCAAGAGAAAAATGGCTCGAAAATGGCCTTTCTCGATGGCTCTCCTACAGAACGGCTGTGCCAGCCCTTGGTCGATTATATCACCGAGCGAGGAGGGGAAGTCCGGCTAAACGCTCCTGTCCAGGAGTTCTTACTTCAAAGCGATCGCAGCGTAGCAGGATTCTTGATCCGAGGGCGAGAGGGTACGGAAGAAGTGCTGACGGCAGATGCCTATGTTTCGGCGATGCCCGTCGATCCGCTGAAAGTGATGTTACCGCAGCCTTGGCGCGAAATGCCCTATTTTGAGCAACTCCAGGGATTAGAAGGAGTGCCAGTGATTAATTTGCATTTGTGGTTTGATCGCAAACTCACCGATATCGATCATCTCCTCTTTTCGCGATCGCCCCTACTCAGCGTCTACGCCGACATGAGCAACACCTGTAAAGCCTATGCTCACCCAGACCGCTCCATGTTAGAATTAGTCCTGGCTCCAGCCCAAGACTGGATCAGCAAGTCAGACGCAGAAATTATCGCAGCCACCCTAGCAGAGTTAAAACAACTCTTTCCCCAACACTTTACTGGGGATAACCCCACCCGACTGCTCAAATCCCACGTCGTCAAAACTCCTCGTTCCGTCTACAAAGCCACCCCCGGACGACAACAACATCGCCCCTCCCAAAAAACGCCTGTTCCTAACTTCTACCTCACTGGAGACTACACCATGCAACGCTATCTCGCCAGCATGGAAGGAGCTGTCTTGTCCGGAAAGTTAACCGCCCAAGCTATTGTCAGAAGTCAAAAATTAGGAGAAACTCCAATAGAGTCCCGTGCTAAATCTGAGTCTACTCTCTAGTCCCCCAGCGCAGAACGTCCCTGTAACCCATGCTGCAAATATCTAAGGCTGCTCGCATGAGACCGCTTGTCTCCCTAGAGGAATCCTACGAACTCTGTCGTCAAATTACGGCTACCTATGCCAAAACGTTCTATTTAGGCACGTTATTGATGCCAGAAGTCAAGCGTAGAGCCATCTGGGCTATCTATGCTTGGTGTCGCCATACCGATGAATTAGTCGATGGTAAAGAGCGTGAAATTACCACTCCAGAAACCCTCGATCAGTGGGAATATCGACTGGAAGAGGTCTTTGCTGGGCGTGCTGTTACCGATGAAGAGGTGGCGCTCGTCGATACCCTACAGCAATTTCCCCTAGAAATTCAGCCCTTTCGCGATATGATTGCGGGGCAACGGATGGATTTGTTTCAGAATCGCTATCAAACGTTTGACGATCTCTATCTGTATTGTTATCGAGTAGCAGGAACCGTGGGGTTGATGTCTACGAGTGTGATGGGAGTAGACGAGTCGAGTCGGAGGGCGGCTTGGCATAGTCAACAGCCGCCTTATATGCCTGTGGAAGAGGCGATCGCCCTCGGTATTGCCAATCAACTGACCAATATTCTGCGGGATGTGGGAGAAGATTTGCGACGGGGGCGGATTTATTTGCCTCTAGAAGAGTTGGCTTTGTTTGATTATACGGAAGAGGATTTACTCAAAGGGGTGATTGATGAGCGCTGGCGGCAGTTAATGCGGTTTCAGATTCAACGGGCGCGGAAGTTTTTTAAGCAGGCAGAACGGGGGGTGCGCTATTTGATTCGGGATGCGCGATGGCCAGTTTGGTCAGCATTGATGCTCTATCAACAGATTTTAGGGGTGATCGAGCGTAATGGCTATGATGTGTTTACGAAACGGGCTTATGTTGCTCTACCGAAAAAGTTGTTGAGCTTGCCGGTGGCGTATATGCGATCGCAAATCTTCTAAACTTCAGAACCATGACTTGGTAGGGGCAGCTTTCCAACCAGCCCCTACAACCCTATCTCATTGCTATTCAAATCAACTGTACCTCCTCAACCGATCGCTCTAGGCGCGATTATTGAAAAATTCCCAAACCCAAATGGCCACAATTGCTCCTAAAACAGCAACAACAATCCCTGGAATGCTCAGAGAAGTGGAGACTAGCTGTAGCTGGCCAGTTTGGATAAAAGTGTGCAGGGTTCCGCCCACAAAAGACCCGATAATCCCTAAGAACATAGTAGCCAGAAAACCACCGCCTTGTTTACCGGGATAGATTTTTTTGGCGATCGCCCCAGCCAACAAGCCCAAAATAATCCACGCAATGATACTCATAACCCTCAATTCCTCCTCAGTTCAGATTCACAAATAGTTCTTCATTCCTCACTGCTGCCCATTATCCCTCACTTTACCTAATTCGCCAATGCTCCCTCCCGGAATCTCCCCGAAGTCCGTTGACCATTAGGAGCAATTAATACTCCTTGACCATGAGGCACTCCCCCCCGCAATTCTCCTTCATAGCGATTGCCATTGGCAAAGACACATTGTACCCTCGCATCCAGTTTTTGATTAAAAAATTGACCTTGACAACGAGTACCATCGGGGCGAATTAATATCCCTTGACCTAAGATTTCCCCTTGGAAAAACTCCCCTTGATACAAACTACCGTCTGCAAAGGTAAATTGCCCTCTGCCATTTGGTCTACTGCTTTGTCTTCCCGGATTTCCAGGCACTGAAAACACTTCAAAACTCCCTTGGTAGATTTCCCCTGTGGAAAACACAATTTTGCCGGGTTTATTAGGCGTTCCTGTCAAAGTTCCATTATCAAAAATTCCCTCAAATCGGGTATCATCTGACCGAATAAAAATTCCTTGACCATGGGGCTGACCTGCGAGAAATTGGCCTTCATAACGGTTTCCTTGTAGGGAGATATAAACTCCTCGTCCTTGGGGTTTACCGTTAACGAAGTTACCTTCATAGCGATCGCCATTGGGATAGCTACATTTTACCTTCCCAGTACCCACATTCGGCTGACAAACAGGAATTAACTCCTCATCTGTTCCCAGGGTTTCTCCCGGTAGCTGAGCAAAAGTCGGCACAGGATTTAAACCATAAACGGCGACCCATCCCACTAGGGTCACCAAAAATTTACCAACTTTTTGACTATCTCTCAGATATTGCACTGATTTCCTCCTCACTCATCACTCCTCCTGCCAATCTTCAAATTTCACAGTCAATTGATTCGGGGGGAACCCAAAAGTATCAACACTAATCTCCCGAATAAAACCTTCCTGATTCGGATTCAACGCCCCATTTGGACCAGAAACAGATTCTGTACCTACCAAAACCCCATCTTTAGTTTCAAAGCGAAACTTTAAAATTGACACGTTAACAGGAGCATCCGTCACATTCTTCACTTTTCCCAGAAGAGTTCCTCCATTCAGCTTCAGCTCACTGACTTTAATCCCTCGAATCGTCGTTTCTTGAGAAGTTCCACCCGCAGGATCAGGCAAAGCAATTGGAGGTAAAGGCGCTGCACCCACAGCACGGGTTACCTGTTGGCCATGTTCCTCCAGAATCACAAAGGGTTCCGCCGGAGTAAAGACATTAATTCCTTTCACATAAACTGAACCGCCACCGAGATAATCACCTACACCCACATACCGACTCGGCTCTCCCGGAGATTTCACGATCGCTTTTACCACTTGTCCCACCTGTACCACCGCCGAAACTTCCACCGCTCTAGCCGTATTTGGTGGAGGTGGGCCCATCGGCCCTAGGGGTGAAGCAATTACCGGTTGGGCAATGGGGAGAATACCTAAATTAGGAGGCGGTTCTACCAGGGGTAGGGCAGGAATTGATAGGGGAGCCACTTTAGGAATCGTAGGGGCTGGAGTTCCTCCAGCAGAGCCATTTCCTCCACCGCGAATAGCAACCGGGGAGGGAACCGGTGGCGAGGGAACCGGCAGGGGAGTCGGTTGGCCTCCCGCACTGCCTGGCTCACCTCCGCCAACGGTAGTAATAATTACACCAGGCGGATTGAAGGGGTCTTTCTTGCCTGTTTCTCCTTGCACTGTACCCACCCGTGTTGTTCCATCCGTAGGTTGAGTTAACCCAGGGGCAGCGGGGGCAGCAGCAGGAGAGGGAGAAGCCTCTGGGGAGGGAGAAGCTTCTGGGCTAGGGGAAGCTTCCGCAGGAGTAGTTTGGGGGGCAGCAGCCACGGGGGAAGCTTCGGGGGAGGGGGATTCAGCGGGTTCATCGCCACCACCGCCGATTAAACCGCAACTACCGATACCGAGGCTCAGGAGACTTAGGAGAATAAGCAACATTGATGGACGCATGATCTACTCCCACGGGATTGGTACAACTACCGTCAAAACCTATGAACCGCTTTTTATTTTAGACCCATTTGGGTGGATCACCAAAAGTGAGCAGTTATTCCATCAGATGTTTGAGTCTCTCTAAGCCTTTTTTGACTTGACGGGAGACGGTAACGGCGCTGATTCCCAGGCGTTCGGCAGTTTCTTTCTGGGTGAGATCGTACAGGAAAACGAATTCGAGGATTTGCCGGGTGCGGTTTTCTAGTTTCACGAGGGCTTGCTGAAGGCGGATTTGGTCTTCCATCGCTAACTGAAAACTACGATAGCGCTGATCTGGCACGAGTTCTCCTAGGCAGGTGGACTGTTCTCCTTCGTCTGTGATGGGGGCATCGAGGCTGAGGGGAGAGCGGTTTTTGGAGGCGAGTTTAACTTCATGCCATTCTTCTAGGGATACGCCGAGGGCTTGGGCAATTTCGGGGTCTTTGGGATAGCGATTGAGTTGGATTTGGAGGTTTTTGATGGCGGTTTCGGCTTGGCGCTGCATTACTTGCCAGCGGCGGGGGATGCGGACGGCGTTGCTGCGATCGCGGAGATAATGTTGAATCTCGCCCCGAATGTAGGGAATGGCAAAGGAGCTAAAGGCATGGCCTTTGCCAAGTTCAAATCGCTCGATCGCCCGAATCAGTCCAATACATCCCACTTGCAGTAAATCATCATACCCTTCATTGCATTGGTGCATCCAGCGGTGAGCCTCTTTCCTGACTAGGCCGATATTGCGTTGGACGATTTGATTGCGTAGACTTAAAGAGGGATTTTGGTGATAGGCACAGAGTAAATCTATACTATCGTTTTTGATCTCTTGGGAAGCAGAAGTAGCCATAGTGCAGTTCGGGGTTTGGTAGATTTCTTAAAACTGTAAAACTTGATCGGATACCATCCTCAAATAAAAGACAAACATGACTCAGGTTTGATTATAAAGATTTTTTCAATTTCAGCAATAGTTTACTGGTAATTCCATGGTAAGGGAGTACACCTTTGAGGCTTTCAGGAGGATTAGCGATCGCCTGCACCCTGATGTTGGCAAAAAAAGAACATAACTATGCCAGAGAAGTTTGCCCTTGAGCTTCCTTTTGGCGATGTCATTTATCTTTTCTATTCTACCCTATCAAGAGACCTCACTCTTTACAAGGGGATTTTCACCGAAAGCAACATATTGTATAATTTTTTAGAGCTATTACTCTTAACAAACTCTCAAGCCAAGGCTAAGTTTAATGGTTTGTTTTACTCTGGAGAGAAAAAAGTCACAGAGCGTTCATAACTATAAAAGAGTGCATAAAACCAATTTTTCATCTTTATGACTGGCTATACGATTAATCGTCCCCATACTACAGCCATTTTAGCCATGAGCGCTGATGGTAAAATTGCTGACGTAGGTAGAGCACCGGCTCGATTTGGCTCGGTGGCAGATAAAGCTCATTTAGAGAAACAAATTGCTCAAGTGGATGGGGTTTTATTGGGAGCAGGAACCCTTCGCGCCTACGAAGCCACCTTAAGCATTTCTGATCCCCAACTGTTACAGCAGCGCCAGTACCAAGGTTATCCCCCTCAACCGATGCAAATTGTGGTTTCCCAAAGCGGAGCACTCAACCCTCACTGGCGCTTTTTCCAGCAACCAATTCCGCGATGGTTACTGACGACAGAAGAAAGCGCTACCCCATGGCAAAATAAACCAGAGTTTGAGCGAATTTTAACAGCCCCTACTTATGAGGGAGGATTCTATTGGAGTCGGGTGTTTGTGCAGTTAGCGCAACTGAAGTTGAGGCGATTAGCGATTTTAGGAGGAGGGGAGCTAGTGGCTAGTTTACTAGCAGGGGATTGGATTGATGAAGTGTGGTTAACGGTATGTCCTGTCATTTTGGGGGGAGCAACGGCACCGACTCCAGTGGATGGGTTAGGGTTGAGCATCCCTCAGCCTTTGGAGCTATTATCAGTACATCCTGTGGGACAAGAAGTATTTCTCCATTATCGCTTGCTGTAAGTTTCTGCAAGTGGTAGGCAATGGAATTATGTTAAATAAAAGCTCTTCAGGAGGGGTAAACTTTTAGGTATGAAACCTCAATATTCAGTGCAGTGGATTTCCCAAATTGCTCAAGTTCCGCAGCCGCAATGGGATGCTTTGGCTCAACCGTTGAAAACGCCATTTTTGGAGTGGGATTGGTTACACAATTTGGAAGAGTCTGGTAGTGCTACAGCCCAGGCGGGGTGGCAACCTTGCCATTTAACGGTTTGGCGCGATCGCACTTTAGTGGCAGCCGCTCCCCTGTATCTGAAAGGTCATAGTTATGGCGAGTTTATTTTCGATCACCAATGGGCCGATTTAGCCTATCGTTTAGGCATTGAATATTATCCCAAATTATTGGGAATGAGTCCCTTTACTCCCGCCTTGGGGTATCGGTTTTTAATCGCAGCTAGTGAGGAGGAAGTGTCGTTAACTGAGTTAATGGTAGTAGCAATCGATCAATTTTGCGATCGCCACCAGATTTCGGGTTGTCATTTTCTCTACGTTGACCCCCAATGGCAATGCATGGTTGAGCAATACGGCTTTTCTCCCTGGCTCCATCATAGCAGTATTTGGCATAACCAAGGATTTCAGACCTTTGAAGATTACCTACAGATATTTAATGCCAATCAACGGCGTAATATTAAGCGAGAACGCAAGGCAGTAGAAAAAGCAGGCTTAGTCCTAAAAGTCCATACAGGAGAAGAAATCAGTCATATCTTGTTAATATCAATGTATCAGTTTTATAGCCATCACTGCGATCAGTTTGGGTGGTGGGGTAGCAAATATTTAACGAAAAAATTTTTTGAAGATCTTTATCACACTTATCGCCATCGAGTAGTGCTGACGGCGGCTTATCGAGCCGGGGAAGAACGGAAACCGGTAGGCATGTCTTTTTGTATTACCAAAGCAGACCAGCTATATGGACGATATTGGGGGAGTTTTGAAGACATTGATTGTCTACATTTTAACGCTTGTTATTATACGCCAATTGAGTGGGCGATCGCCCATCAAATTCAGCGCTTTGATCCCGGAGCCGGGGGGCGACACAAAAAGCGACGCGGCTTTCCAGCAACCCCCCACTATAGCCTGCATCGGTTCTACAATCAGCGGTTAATGCAAATCATGAAAACTCACATCAATCAAATTAATGAAGCCGAGCAGCGAGAAATTGATGGGATTAATCAAGAGCTACCCTTTCATCAAACTCCAATAGGCATGGAGCACCCCAACTAACTGATTCGGAGAGGAGTCTCAGATGGGGGAGTGGGGGATAGGAGCAAACAGACGTTATAGAATAAGAGAGACAAGCTACTTTAGCGATCGCCACCCCCTAACCTACCCTATCCCCATCCCATGCCCTTTCAGCCCGAACTCGCAGAACCAATCAAACAACGCTTTTTATACCAAGGACGCAAATTTAGCTTTGAAGGAGCCACCTTACGCCTTCCCAACGGAGTCGTCGGCGAATGGGAATGTATTCACCATCCCGGAGGTGCTCTAGCAGTTCCCGTCACCACCGAAGGAGAATTAGTCCTCGTGCGTCAATATCGTTTTGCCGCTCAAGGAAGATTATTAGAATTTCCTGCCGGAACCGTAGAACCCCACGAAGATCCAGCCGAAACCATTCGGCGAGAAATTGAAGAAGAAACAGGATATCGGAGTCACCAATGGCGTAAACTCGGGCAATTTTTCCTTGCGCCTGGATATTCTGATGAAATTATCTATGCCTTTTTAGCAGAAAATTTAGAACGATTACCCCATCCCCCTCAACGGGATGAAGACGAAGATATGGAAACAGTATTAATGACTCCCCACCAGCTAGAGGCAGCCATATTAGCTGGAGAACCAGTCGATGCTAAATCCATCTCTGCATTTGTCTTAGCCCGGCCTTTTTTACGCCCATAAACCAACGGATCGATTCCTTGAATTTCCCCTTACATATTACTAGCGCGAAGCGCCATCTTTATGAGTTCTTCTCCCCTCTCCTCAGCCACACCGCGCCGCCCAGAGAATGATTGGCAACTGTTAATGCGCCTAACTCCCTACGCGCGTCGCCATTCACGGTTACTCATTTTTTCTCTGATTTTGCTATTTCCGTTATCCTTAGCGGGGGCAGTTCAACCCCTCATTATCGGACAAGCTGTGTCGAAACTCAAGAGTGAACCAACTTGGGATATTTTAGACACGCTGTCGGTGGCAGAAGCGATTAATGTTCTAGGATTGTTCTTGTTGTTAACGATTGTATTTCGGCTGTTGTTTGCCGGAGTACAGGGGTACATGATTCAAAAAGTAGGACAACAGTTAACGGCAGATATTCGCAATCATTTATTTGACCATGTTACTGCCTTGGCAGTTAAGTTTTTTGATCGCACTCCGGTGGGCAGTTTAATTACTCGTCTGACGAATGATGTAGAGGCTTTGGGAGAGGTATTTTCTACAGGAGCCATTGGGATTGTTAATGATATCTTCTCAATTGTGGTGATTGGAGTGGTGATGTTTCGCCAGCAGTGGCAACTGGCGCTGCTGTTAATTGGGTTGCTGATTCCAGTAACTGGGCTGATTATTTATTTTCAACAGCAATATCGTCAAGCGAATTATAAGGCAAGGGAAGAACTCTCGAAGCTCAATTCCCAGTTTCAGGAAAATATTATCGGCATTGATGTGGTGCAGTTGTTTCGGCGAGAGGAGTTTAATCAGGAGTTATTCCGCAAAAATAATCAGCGATTTATTAATGCAATTGATAAGACAATCTTTTATGATTCGGCGGTTTCAGCGACTTTAGAGTGGGTGGCTTTGGTGGCGATCGCCGGCGTGCTAGGATTAGGAGGCATCCTGATTCTGCAAGATCAACTCACCTTTGGTACTCTCTCCGAATTTATCCTCTTTGCCCCTCGGTTTTTCGATCCCCTGCGTCGATTTGCCGAAAAATTTACCATGTTTCAATCAGGCTTTACTGCCATTGAACGGATTAATGAATTACTGAATCAAGCCATTGATATTCGCGATCCAGAACAAGAAAAGCGCCAAAACTTACAACTGGCTTCTCCAGAAAATTCCCACACTACCACCGGAGAAATTCGCTTTGAAGAGGTCTGGTTTGCCTATAAAAATGATGAATACGCCATCAAAAATCTCGATTTTACCATTCATCCTGGAGAAAAAATTGCCCTCGTTGGGCCCACAGGCGCAGGCAAAAGCTCTGTGATTCGGCTGCTTTCTCGACTCTATGAACCCACCTATGGCAGAATCTTAATTGATGGCATCGATATTCGTCATTTACCTCAACAAGAACTTCGCCGTCACTTGGGAATTATCTTACAAGATGGATTTCTCTTTTCTGGAGATGTTAAAAGTAACATTGCCCTAGGAGAATCCTATCCCCTATCTGCCATCGAAGCTGCTGCCAAACTGACCAATGTTGACCAATTTATTACACAGCTTCCCCAAAGCTATGATACCCAATTACGAGAAAGGGGAACAAATTTATCCAGCGGTCAAAAACAACTTTTAGCATTTGCGCGAGTTGCCATTCGCAACCCCAAAATTCTCGTTTTAGATGAAGCCACATCTAGTTTGGATGTGGGTACAGAAGCCTTAGTCCAAGCAGCCCTCGATCAACTTCTAATTAACCGCACTGCCATTATTATTGCCCATCGTTTGTCCACGATTCGCCATGTCGATCGCATTTTTGTGCTCAAACACGGGACTTTAGTGGAAATGGGAACCCATGAATCTCTTCTCGCCCAAAATGGACTGTATGCTAGTCTTTATCAGCTGCAAATGCTGGCTGTTGATCCCTAATCCCTACCCTCTACCGGCACGGGGAGATTTTGTGATCGAGATCACAAGATTGAGGGGCGATCGCTCACCGAAAAAACAGAGACCGATCAACCTAACCTACCTGCAATCTCACCACACTCCCTTACCCCCATCACATCCCTTCAGTGGGCAGTCTGAGATGATTAACATATCCAATAAATCGTTCTCACAGGCTCTCAACACTATGACAACCACCCTTCTTGACTTTGAAGTCCTCTGTTATGTTCACGCTAATGGCACCCTACAGAAATACGGAAGTTTAGAATTTGAACGTCAAGGATGTGAATATCGGATTATTTCTCCCATTAATCATAAAGGAAATTCCGGCGAAAAAGAAGCCTATCAGCGTTTAGTCTCTAAACTCAAAAAAACGAAAGCCAAAGCAATAAAAACCAAACAACCTACTACCTCTGATGAAGCTTTTCGGATGGTCTTTCAAATGGCCACTTACCCCGAATAAACCCGATACACTAGGCTGGAGGCGGTGGAGAAGGAGGAGAAGGAGGTGGCTCTGGCAGATCGGTATTTACTCTTTTCCTGCCATAGCCTTCATATTCTAACAAATGAGTTAAGGTTTCATTCATCAAACTAGGATTCATGAAGAAAACCTTAGAATTAGGACTATCGGTAATTTTTTGATTCGTCTCTAGATACCGTTGTGCAATCACAAATTGGATAAACTCAGGACTTTTAGAATCCAGTCCTAAAGCTTCAGCCAAAATTTTCATCGATTGCGCTCCCCCCTGAGCTTCAATAATAGAGGCCAGCCGTTTACTTTCAGCGGCTCGTTCCTGTTCTAGGGACTCAATCACAGTTTTAGGAGGCGTAATTTCTCTCACTTCTACACGCAAGACTTTCACTCCCCAAGCCGCAGTAATGGGGTCAATTTGGGACAAAATCGCTTGGTTAATTTGCTTGATCCCCGAAAAGGTTTGGTTCATTTCTAGGGAACCAATTTGACTTCTCAGATTGGTTAAAATCAGGTTTTCAATGGCATTTTCAATATTATCAATAGCATAATAAGCCAGTCGGAGATTAAAAATCTGCCAATAAACGATCGCATCAACCCCCAGGGAAACATTATCCTTACTAATGGCTTGTTGGGGAGGCACGTCTAACACGCGCTCACTCATCAAAGCTTTAATCACGATTTTTTCAATCAGTGGTATGATATAGTTGACTCCAGGGTTTAAGGTACGGTTATATTTCCCCAATCGCTCCACTAAAGCTTTATAGGGTTCAGAAATAACAACGATCGCACTGGAGAAATAGGCCAGTGCTACCAGCAAGAAAATAATCAGACCAGGAACCATAAGATATTCTCAAAGAGTCGGTTGTGGAAAGTTGGGGCTATTGCCGATGTGAAAGACAGTTCAAGAGGAACTGGCACCGTGATAGTTTTTAATAGTGATAGTTATTAACTGGTGTCAACTCCATGCTCCTACGTCCAGAAGATCGTACCAAACTTGACTCTAGTGACGATCGGGATTTTTATGCCTTTCCTCGGTTGGTTACCCATGTAGATGAGCGGTTTCTCCAGCAACTGACGGATTTGTACCGCCAGCGGCTCTCTCCCCATAGCCGTATTTTAGACCTAATGAGCAGTTGGGTATCCCATCTGCCAGAAGAAATAGAGTTCGCCCACGTGGAAGGGCACGGATTGAATGAGGAGGAGTTACGGAAAAATCCTCGGTTTGATCATTATTGGGTGCAAGATTTAAATCGGGATCTCCAACTTCCCTGGGCGGATGAGTCCTTTGATGCGGTACTAAACTGTGTGTCGATTCAATATCTGCAATATCCAGAGGCGATTTTAAGTGAAGTGCAGCGAATTCTCAAGCCGGGGGGAGTGGTAATCGTCAGTTTTTCTAATCGGATGTTTTATCAGAAGGCGATTCAACTGTGGCGAGAGGGTACGGAAAAAAGCCGTGTGCATCTGGTGAAGCGGTATTTCCAGTCGGTGCCTGGATTTACTCCTGTGGAAATAATTATTGGTTTACCGAAAGTGCCTCGGATTTGGCAAATATTGGGTTGGGCGGGGGGAGATCCATTTTATGCTGCGATCGCCTATCGTGAAGATAAGGAACTTAAAGGTTGACTACCCTTTCAATACCATGGACAACGGCATTACCCCAGAAGTGCTACCCTCTCTAGAACCGGGAGTTGGCCCTCAATTTCATTTAGCACTCCCTAGTTCTAATGAAGGATTATGGGATTGGAATTTGGCAACGGGGCAAATATTTTTTAATGCGAACTGGCAACACATTTTAGGATTTAGTCATCTGGAGATTCCCTCCACGTTTGCTGAATTTGAAGGTCTGATTCACTCCGATGATTTGGCGATTCACCAAGCTGCTTTGCAAGCCCATATTCAGGGGGGAACCAATTTGTATGAAACCACCTATCGATTGCGATCGCCCAGTGGAGGATATCGATGGATTTTAGCGCGAGGCTTGTGTTACCGTCATCCCGATGGTACACCCTATCGGTTTGCTGGTTCTCACACGGATATTACTCCCTTTAAGAAAGCTCAGGAAGAGGAATCTTTGTTGCGCTTAATCACTGAGCAAATTCGCAGCAGTTTAAATTTGAAAACTATTTGGAAAACTGCCGTCGATCAAATTCAGAAACTTTTAGATACTGATCGGGTTTTAATTTATCAATTTGAAGATCATTGGCAAGGATCGGTGGTGGTGGAGAAAGTGGTGGGAAATTGGGGTTCTACTCTGGGAACTGTAGGACAAGATAATTGTTTTGCTCAACATTATGCCGATTTGTATAAAAATGGCCGAATTCGAGTAATTCATGACATTTTCAGATCCCATTTGGATGAGTGTCATGTGGCGTTTTTGCGGCGTTTGGAAGTGCGCTCTAATTTGATTGTACCGATTGTGATTGGGGAGCAGTTGTGGGGATTGTTAATTGCTCATGAATGTAAGCGCTCTAGGGTATGGCAAGAGGGGGAAGTGACTCTGTTTGCTCATGTGGCGAAACAGTTGGCGATCGCCATTTATCAAGCTAATTTATACGATCAGTCTCAGCAAGCCGTGGCAGAATCGGAGCAAAAAGCTAGGGAATTAGAGCAAACACTGGTGAAGTTACAACAAACTCAAGCGCAACTGATTGAGAGTGAGAAAAAATCCTCAATTGGTCAATTAGTGGCTGGGATTGCCCATGAAATTAATAATCCCGTTAGTTTTATTTATGGGAATATTGATTTTGCTAAAGCCTATATTACGGATTTGCTGGATGTCATTCAATTATATCAAAGAACTTTTCCTAATCCTGGGGAAGAGGTGGAAAGATTTTGTCAGGAAGTGGATTTAGAGTTTTTGCAAAAAGATTGTATTGATTTATTGGATTCGATGAAAACGGGAGCTTCTCGTATCCGAGAGATTGTGTTATTTTTACGCACTTTTTCTCGGTTAGATGAATCTCAGATGAAACGGGTAGATGTGCATGAGGGCATTGAAAGTACGTTGATGATTATTAATCACCGCTTACAAGCCAGAGGCGATCGCCCCACGATTGAAGTGATCAAACGCTATGGTATTCTACCACCAGTAGAGTGTTATGCCGGACAACTCAATCAAGTGCTAATGAATTTATTGGTGAATGGGATTGAGGCGATTGAGATTGCCTGGGAACAGCATAAAAAGAGAGAACACCCTCAAATTATTGTGGAAACTCAGAAATGGGTTAATGATACGGTGAGAATTACTATCGCTGATAATGGTATTGGCATGAGCGATTTGATTCGTCAGCGATTGTTTACCCCTTTTTATAGCACGAAACCAGTGGGAAAGGGTAAAGGATTAGGATTGAGTTTATGTTATTCTATTATCGTCGATCACCATGGTGGGAAGTTGCAATGCTACTCTGAAGTGGGAGTGGGAACTAAATTTATCATCGAACTTCCCTTACGTCAAGGCTGAGAAGCTGCTCTATCTCTGGGATGGGAGTTGGTTAAATTGTTCCTGCATTTGTTGTACCTTGCGATCGCGATAGGCTTCCAGTGCTCTACGCAAATCTTCTGGCTCTACGCCTTCTGGTAATTCCGCTTGAGGTAAAGATTGAATCATCCCAGAGACGAGTTGCGTAAATTTTTTAATGCGATCATCTGGAGATAGGCTGGGATAGTACCCTGTCGTGGGAGTGAAAACAGGAGAGAGTTGATGGTTTACCATGAGAAAGCACCTCTGAATATAGGAGAGTGATCGTAAAATCCGTTGAGTGTAGGATAGCAAATTCTACGAAAAATTCCCTCATTAGAATCACGGGTTTTGCTGTGTTCTCTCTGTGAATCTTCTATCTAGGGATGAATTGATCTCATCTGAGTATGATCGGGACAGCGATCGCCGTAAAATAACTAACTGATCGGAGTCAATGTTTGGGAATGAGTTGCCGTCATCAAGCCTTCGTTTATCAGTATCATAACTCCCACTGGTTGCAGTTCGAGAATCCCCTGGAAGTCTTCTGTCTACAGGATCATTCCGAAGATATTGTCGGAACCCTCGCCAAAATTGAAAGGCGAGTAGAGACACAGGGATATTACGGGGTAGGCTGGATTAGTTATGAAGCCTCTCCAAGTTTTGATACAGCGCTCCCGGTGCGCCCAGATCAGGAATTTCCCGTACTCTGGTTTGCTCTATACGATCGCCCCTCTGCTCTGCTTTCCTCCCATCAGTTGCTGGAATCATACAGATCTGAAGACTATACTTTAGACTCTTGGCATAGTGAAATTACGGAAAAAGCGTTTCATCAGGCGATCGCCGAGATCAAAGACTATATCGCCCAAGGAGACACCTTTCAAGTCAACTACTCCTTTCGCCTGAGATCCCGCTTTCGCGGGAACGCACGGAGGTTATTCACCCGCCTACTCCAACCCCAACCAGCGCCCTACTCTGTCTTCATCGATAGCGGAAAATATGTGATCGCTTCTGCCTCACCAGAACTGTTTTTTACCCTTGACGGCACCGATCTCACCGCCAAACCCATGAAAGGAACCGTATCGCGAGGAAGAACCTTAGCCGAAGATCAAGCTCAGGCACAATGGTTACATCATTCCCCCAAAAATCGCGCTGAGAATGTCATGATTGTGGACATGGTACGCAACGACTTAGGACGAATTGCCACACTAGGAAGCGTAGCAGTACCCAAACTATTTACTCTAGAGCGCTACCCTAGCCTATGGCAAATGACCTCAACAGTCAAGGCTCAAACCACTTTACCCCTGAGCCAAATTATTGCCAACCTATTCCCCTGTGCCTCCATCACGGGCGCACCCAAACCCCGCACCATGGAGATTATCCAACAACTGGAAACCTCTCCCCGACGGATTTATACAGGAGCCATTGGCTTTTTATCTCCCGGAAGACAAGCCAGATTTAATGTCGCGATCCGTACTCTCTTAATTAACACCAAAAAACAAGAAGCAGAATATGGCATTGGCAGTGGTATCGTTTGGGATTCCCAGAGCCAAGCAGAATACCAAGAATGCTATATTAAAGCTTCCCTTCTCACCAATCCACCGCCTCCCTTTTCTCTTCTAGAAACTCTCCTCTGGACTCCCCAATCCGGCTATTTTTTACTGAATTATCATCTGCAACGTTTACAGGATTCGGCAGAATATTTTAGTATTCCTGTTGATTTGTCTGCACTCAAAGCAGATCTCCTTCAGAGGGCACTCCACCTCAGTGCTCATCCCTATAAAATTCGCTTACTCGTCAATCAGCAAGGAGAATGGTGTGGGGAAACTTTACCATTTTCTTCGCCTTTTCTCACCGCTCCTCTGATTCTGAAATGGGCAGAAAATTCTGTAGATTCTAGCGATCCTTGGCTTTATCATAAAACGACTTATCGCGATCGCTACCATCAGGCACGGGCTAGAGTGACAGATTGCGATGATATTTTACTGTGGAACGAACAGGGAGAACTGACCGAATCAACGATCGCCAATGTTATCCTTTATTGGCAAGGCAAGTGGATTACCCCCCCCGTCTTGGCTGGATTGCTCCCTGGCACTTTCCGCGCTTGGCTATTAGAGCGAAACCTGATTCAGGAGCAACGAATCTTTAAGGAAATGATTACTCCTGATTCTATCCTCTATTTGATTAATTCCGTCAGGGGATGGCAGCGATCGCAACTAACCACGTAATATAGCCTTTCTCAAATAGATGAGATACAGACTTAGCCCCTCCAGAATAAACTTCTTCCGCTTCCCTCTCCTACAAGGAGAGGTGGGAGAGGAGGTTGGGGGTGAGGGCTATACTCGTTGCTTCAGCATCACCCTCCAAATTACCCCTACCACCAGCAACCATACCAAAGCGCAACTGAATCCTACACAGGGTTCTAGCGAGATACCCTGAATACAAGGCATGATCTTGATCTGCTGAAAATACGGATCAACTAAAATCGTCCCCAAGTTTTCTAATGCTTCATGTTTTTTAAATTTATTGCTATAACATTCCGCAATCGACGAATTTAGTTGATCTTCAAATTGGCTTTCCATCTTTTGCTTCCGAGAGAATTAGTGAAATAACCTTTTTAGGGGTCTTGATTTCACCGTAGGAAAGAAAAAATAGAGATAAAATTAGCAATAAATCGAAATTAAATAGAAATTTTCTATTTACCTTCGTGTCCTTCGTGTCTTCGTGGTGCAAACGAACCACAGAGACACAGAGGACACAGAGAGAGTAAAATAAGAGAGGGTTGAGCGAGGCGGGTTTATGAGCGACAAGTCCCAAAAGCAGCAGTTTTTAGAAGACTTGGCTACCGAGTACAAGTTTTATGGCGATACGCGGACGGCGTTTTTGGGGCGTTTTGCTCCTGAGAATGCGGAGAAAGCGAATAATCAATTGCGGCTGACTTGGGCAAAAGACCCGGTGAATAAGGAACAGAAAATTCAAGATGAGTTAAAGAAGATTTATCCAGTGTTGCGGGAAAATGGCTGTGATATTCCAGAAACGAGTAAACCAGGGCGATTGAAAAAAAGCGAAAGTCCTTGGAAACTGGCGTATCAGTGGTTATGGGAAGTTAAATTTCCAGAGTGGAAAGAGAAACAAACTGATATACAGAAACCCTCAGAAGTTCTAAATCGCTGCATCTTAGGACTGAAGGGCAACTACCAAGAAGCGCAACAGAAACTCAGCGAAATCACCGAAACCCTGCAAAACCGCCTCAAGGATAAAACCCTCTCTATTACCAAAGTCGAGGAGGGCAGTATTATCCTGATTGTGGAGAGTTCCCAAACCAGGTATGAGCAACTTAAAACCCTGATTGGGCAAGAGATTGCCGGGTTTAGGGTGGAATATGCGATCGATGAATGGCAAGATATTTGCCGTCGGATGTTACTTGACCGGAAACCCTTAAGCAGCAATACGGTTTTAGGTCAGGTTTATGGAAATCGCAACTTAATCGATGAGGATTTATTTGTCGATTTGGCCCTGGTGAAACCGAAACGGAGTGAAAACGAAAAACACCCCCAAGATATTGACCCCGCCAAGGGTTCAGATTTGTTCACCCGTCAGGAGGAAACCATCGAGAAACGGTTTGCTTATCAGGAGTTTCTCGATGAAGTCATTTGTCACCGCACGGAGAAAAATATCGCCATTATTGGGGAACCGGGGGCGGGGAAAACTACCTTACTCCAGAAATTAGCCTTTTGGTTATTGCAACAAACCGATGATTTGGTGATTTGGGTATCCTTGGCAGAATTGGGCAATCAACCCCTGGGAGAGTATTTAGAGCAAAAATGGCTCAAAGAGGCATTGGGGCTGTCCAGAGAGGAAATTAAGGCAGATTGGGAGCAGAAATTTAATGGGGGTGCAGTGTGGTTGCTGTTGGATGGCTTGGATGAGATGAGCCAGAGTGACCAACAGGCTTTAAATTTCCGGGGTTGGGTGATGAATGCCCCGATAATTGTCACCTGTCGCTTGAATTTGTGGCAAGCGAACCCCAGCCAGTTACAGGGGTTTCAAACCTATCTCACCCAACCGTTTCAGGATGAACAAGTGCAGGAGTTTATCCGGAGGTGGTTTCCGGTGGAAGCCGATGCAGAGTCGTTGTGGTCACAGTTGCAGGCTGCGGGGAAGGAACGGATTAAGGATTTATGCCGCAATCCCCTGCGGTTGACGTTGTTATGTGCGACTTGGAAGGTGGAGGATGCCCTACCGGAAACCACGGCGGCGTTGTATGCGGGTTTTGTGGAGGCAATGTATGGGTGGAAGAAAAAAGCATTTCCTGTGAAAAAGGAGGAAAAGAAACAGTTAAATGCAGCTTTGGGGGCGTTGGCGAAAGCATCCCTAGAAGCGGAAACCAGCCGATTTCGCTTAACTCATGGTTTAGTCTGTGAACATTTGGGAGAACCCGATGAGGATTCCCTGTTAGATAAGGCGTTACAGTTGGGTTGGTTGAATGAGGTGGGAGTAGCGGCGGAAAATCGGCGCGAAAAGGTGTATGGGTTTTATCACGCCACCTTTCAGGAGTATTTTGCCGCGTTGGCGGTGGAAGATTGGGATTATTTTCTGCCTCGGAATCATGTTGACCGTCCGGTGGTGGAGCAGGAGTATCATAATTCCCAAATTGATGAGAAACAGAGCGCCAACCTGTCATTACCGCCTGGGCGGGAATCCCAAATTGATGAAAAACAGAGCGCCAACCTGTCATTCCCGCGCAGGCGGGAATCCAAATCTCTGGAAATAGAGAGAAAACCTCAATACCGCATTTTTGCCCCCCAGTGGAAGCAGGTGATTTTATTGTGGCTGGGGCGTGAGGATGTTGGGAATGAGGAGAAGGAGGAGTTTATTCGGGCGTTGGTTGAGTTTGAGGGTGGGTGTGGAGAGTGGAATTTTGAGGAAGTAGATAGAGGATTTTATGAATATCAAGCCTATTTTCTAGCGGCGGCGGCGATTAATGAGTTTAAGGCTTGTTCTCTGGCGGGTGAGATTGTGCGGCAGGTGGTGCAGTGGGAATTTGGTGACTTCGATGATGAAAAACAGGAATGGCGAACCTTTTTAGACCCAATCAAAGAAGCAGCGAGAAAGGCGATACCAGAAACCATTCGACCCCTGGCTATTTCCGCACTGATTGATATTCTTGACCATTGCCCATCTGAAGATACCCGGAGGCAGGCAGCAGAGAGTTTAGCGAAAATCGGCCAAGGCAACCCAGA
>CAZTRW010000026.1:0-1402 GCA_964616725.1 uncultured bacterium | reverse complement strand
GGCAGTTGCGGCGTTGGTCAAAGTTATCGCCACTACTGAGGATGAATCTACCCGGAGGCGGGCAGCAGAGAGTTTAGGGGAAATCGGCCAAGGCAACCCAGAGGCAGTTGCGGCGTTGGTCAAAGTTATCGCCACTACTGAGGATGAATCTACCCGGTGGCAGGCAGCAGAGAGTTTAAAGAAAATCCTCACCACACGCCAACAATATGCAGGGGTCGTCTCCGCCGTAAAAGACTATCTCAGCGACGAAGTTTACCAAAACAACTTTAAGCGATTCGAGAAATGCTACAAAGTCATCTGGAACTGTGCCGAAAACCTCCCCTATCCCCAATTTTATCAAGCATGGCACTATCCCCCCACCACTCCCCATCCCGAAGTCACGGAACAAACCCCCCATAGCGGCGAACCATCTTTCGCCTCTTCCTTCACCTGCGAATCCCTGCAACACCTGCCCATTTATTGCCTCAACGCCCAACCCCTCGCTAAGGAAACCCGCGAAGGTGAAATCGCCAAAACTCTGTGCAGACTAATTTGGAAACAAGCCCTTCCCAATCAACGCTATCCCCAACCCAGCACACCTGCTGACCTCTGCTTTCAACTCGACGAACTGAAATTCACCCTCAACCCACCCAAACTAGCCATCCTGCTGACCAACTGCGAAACACCCACCCCAGAACTCATTGCCTTTTGCCACAAACTGACCGACACCGTAGCCGTAGCCTTCCTCACCGACGCACCCCAAGACGCGCCGTTAAAAGGCTTTCCGCTGCATCAACCGAATCTGATATCTGCCATTGAAACCTGGCTAGAGGAGATTTGAGAAACCGAGTTTCTAACCCCTTAATAAACTTCGTCATGGCTGCCGAAATCAACAAAAATAGCCTTGTTATCTTCGGTAAGATAAAATATAGCGTTTTCATTAATCATGAGGTGCATTCTGAAGCCCCTCGCCCTCCTTGGGAGAGGGGTTTGGGGTGAGGGATATAGCGCTTTGCGCTAGGGAATAGGGAATAGGGAATAGGCTTTTGGTACATAGCTTTGAGGATTCAACACTGTCCCTCATAACAGCGCAAAGCGCTGTATATCTCATGAGTCACGAAACCGCTATAATACTCTCACGTCGTAATCTACAGTGAAACTCCATAAATCCTTCAGTTTTCCTGATAGCTTATGGGTTCTCAATCTTGGGTCGTAAGGGTCTGACGTAAATATTTCTAATTTCTGCCAAAATTTTGACTCTAAATCTTCATTCCCTTTAATCCTTTTTTTAAAAGCCCGTTTAAAAGCCGAACTAAAACTGACTGCCATGATTATTCCTCAATCAGTTGTCTCAATTCGTCAATCTAGTTAGGGTTTGCTGAATAAGTTAGGAAAAATCGCGATCGCGTAGCTAACCGCAGAC
>CAZTRW010000025.1:9757-26875 GCA_964616725.1 uncultured bacterium | reverse complement strand
CGCCTTGGCAAAACCAACTTCTCCCAAGCCCAATTTCGAGGAGCCAACCTCAGCGAAGCCTTACTCTGGGGAACCAACCTCACACAAGCCAACCTTACCGGTGCCATTTTGCGCGATACCGACTTCAGTGGAGCCAAACTAGAAAGCGCTAACCTCACCAGCGCCAACCTGATCAAAGCCAGCCTCTGTGGCGCTAACCTCAAAAAAGCCAACCTATCCCAAGCCCTGCTCTTCGCCGCCGACTTGCGCCCCACCTCAGATCAACCCACCGATTTAGAAGAAGCCCAATTATCCCAAGCCGACTTAAGCTACGCTAACCTCAGTCAAACCATTCTCTATCGAGCCAATTTAGATCGCGCCATTCTCTGTCGGGCAAACCTAGGCTTAGGGCGCAGAATTAGAGGCTTTCAGACAGATTTGCGCTCCGCCAGTCTCCGCTATGCCGATCTCAGCTATGCTGATTTAACCGGAGCCATATTACACCATGCCGATCTAACCGGCGCAGATTTAACCGGCACGATTTTAACCGACGCAGAACTCGAAGGAGCCATTTTGCCCACCAGTTCCCCCCACCCCTAATGCTCAAGCCTCTCTATACTATCGATTAGAAAAAATAACCCTTCTTCTCACCTAAACCTCCCAGATTTAGCAATAATAGATCTAGTAAAATAATTCTACTCCTGTATGACCCTCTCTGATTCATCTGTAGTTTCAGACTCTTCTTTTCCCTCTACAAAACCTCATCCATTCTTAGCCGAAACCGCTAATCATTTCCCCGGTTTTGACGGTCAAAATCCTCCCCCACCCGAACTGATCAATACCTGTGTTCATTGCGGATTTTGCCTATCCACCTGTCCGAGCTATCGAATTTTAGGACAAGAAATGGACTCTCCCAGAGGCAGAATCTATCTCATGGACGCCATTCACCAAGGAGAAGCTCCTCTCGATCCCGCTACTACTGAACATTTCGACACCTGTTTAGGTTGTTTGGCTTGTGTGAGTACCTGTCCCTCTGGCGTACAATACGATCGCCTGATTTCAGCAACTCGACACCAAGTAGAGCGTCATGTTGATCGCTCTCTTCCCGATCAATTGATTCGTTCCCTACTGTTCCATCTTTTTCCCTACCCGAATCGCCTCCGTCCTCTTCTATATCTGCTCTATTTCTATCAAAAATTAGGATTACAATCTCTCATTCGTCGTACAGGAATCCTCAAAAAAATTGCCCCACGCTTATCGGCGATGGATTCTATTTTACCCACCATCACTCTTCAATCTTTGCATCAAACTTTTCCTCAAGTCATTCCAGCTCAAGGAAAAAAACGCTACCGAGTTGGTGTTATTCTCGGATGCGTGCAACGCCTCTTTTTCCACCCAGTCAATGAGGCAACGGTTCGGGTTTTGAGCGGTAATGGTTGCGAAGTGGTGATTCCCCCCCATCAAGGCTGTTGCGGCGCTTTACCAGAGCATCAGGGGCAAACTCGACCAGCCCAGGATTTAGCACGACAAATGATTGATGCTTTTTCTGCCCTAGCAGTCGATTATGTGATTATTAATGCCGCAGGTTGTGGTCATACGTTGAAGGAGTATGGTCATATGTTAGCGGATGATCCTGACTACTGCGATCGCGCCAAAACCTTCGTCAGTCACGTCAAAGATATTCAAGAATTCTTAGCCCTCGTGGGCTTAACCGCTCCCTTATCCCCCCTAGCTCCACAACCACTCAACATCGTCTATCAGGATGCTTGTCACTTGTTACATGGACAAAAAATTAGCGTTCAACCTCGCCAATTGCTCCAGCAAATTCCCGGAATTACCCTCAAAGAACCCCTCGATGCCGCCCTCTGTTGTGGCAGTGCTGGAGTCTATAATATGTTGCAACCTGATGTAGCAGAAGCTTTGGGCGAACAAAAAGTCAAAAATCTCCTCAATACTGGAGCAAGCTTAATTGCTTCTCCCAATCCAGGCTGTAGCTTACAAATTCAAAAACATTTGCAACTCCAAGGAAAAAACACTCCCATTTTCCATCCTATCGAGTTATTAGATTATGCCATGCAAGGCATAACTCTACCACTGCCTCAAGGTTAATCAGCAGAAGGATGACTCACGGGTAACCTAATTTCAAAAGTTGTCCCCTTTCCGACTTCAGACTTCAGAGCTAATTCCCCCTTATGCTTTTCCGTAATAATTTGGTGGGAAATCGCTAAACCCAAACCCGTACCTTTGCCAACAGGTTTAGTGGTGAAAAAGGTTTCAAAAATCCGTTCTTGAATTTCGGCGGGAATTCCTGTGCCGTTATCAGTTACCTCAACTTTAACCCACTCTGACTGATTTTCTTTCATGAATAAACTAGTTTTAATGGTAATTTCTGGTTGCCAACCTTCCGATTCTCCTCGCTCATTTAAGGCATCAATAGCATTGGTTAACAAATTCATAAACACTTGACTCAGTTGCCCAGAATAGCATTCTATCAGAGGAATTTCTCCATAGTCTTTGACTAAGGTAATACCATATTTCAATTTATTCCGCAAAATCAGCAATGTACTATCTAAACATTCATGCAGATTAGCTTGTTGCGCTTGATTCTCTCCCATATGTGAGAAGTTACGCATTCCTCCTACCAGTTGATTTAACCGCTCTGAACTTTCTTGCATACTGTCCAGCAGTTCTGGTAAATCTTCTTGCAAATATTCAAAATCTATCTCTTCTTTCATTTCCTGAACTTTTTGGGGATCTTCTCCGAGTTCTTCCTGATATAATTCCACCAAATCTAATAATTCTTGGCTATAGTTCTTTAAAAACTTGACATTTCCCCAGAGTGTATTAACTGGATTTCTGATTTCATGGGATAATCCAGCCATCATTTGACCCAAACTGGCTAGTTTTTCGGTTTGAATTAGATGGGCTTGTGTATTTTCCCGTAAAAGTTTTGTGGTTAATTCATGAATTTTAGATTGAGCTAGGAGTAGTTGATGAACATCTAATAAGTAATATTGACGAGAAGGCATTTTCACCACTAAGGGTTCGTAGAGTTTTTCAGGAGAGCGCTCTAATGAACGAACCGCCGCTTGCACAATCAGTGTTTCTCCCGGAAGGATGAGATGTTCTGGAGCGATGGGTTGACTCACTTTTTGATTAGCCAGTCGATTTAATACTCTAATTTCTCGGCGGATAAAAACTTCTAAGCCATAGGGACGACTAAGTTGCTCTAAAAATCGTCTTCGGGATATCATCCCAGCTAATTCTCCGTTGTCGGTTAAGACAACTCCGGGTAAGAGCGAATGTTCTTTGAAAATCTGAGCAACGATGCGTCCAGGTTGATTTACTTCGACAGAACATACCCATAAAGAGAGGTCTTCTAGGGTTGATTCCAGGGTTAACTCAGCCGCTGGAAGACCGGACTTTATTACTACCTGAGCTTGTACCTCTGACACTTGGGCCACCATGTTTTTGTTCTAGAAAAAAACTCCTCTCTCATTGTAGAGAATAAACTCTATAATATCCCATGTCTAACAAAAATCTTAATTGATTTTTGGGGAGGTTTTATTAAACTTTTCTTTACTTGATTAACCCGTTCTTAATCTCAGGAAAATGAGAGGTAGAAAGATATAAACGCGATCGCACCCGTTGTTGGTACAACTCCTCAACCAAGTGCCATCCCCATTGGGGAAGCAGCAGAGGACGCTTATGGGGAGAGATCACCAGGAAGCGATCGCCAACTAAACTTAACTGATAAGCCAGCCGAGGCAATCGAGAAGAAGCCACCAAATGCAAAGCAAAACTACAAACAATTAACCCATAATGGCAACCCAACAAGGCCCCTTGCTCAATCTCTTCAAACCGATACCGGCGGGCCGGTTGTCCTGTCCGTTCTTGATAAGCTTGATAAGTGTAAGGATCAAGTCCTTCTACCCTCATCCAGCCCAACTGACGCAACGCCAAGGTCACCTCCCCACTGCCACAAGCGAGATCGAGCACCAACCAATCACCATCAGGCACAGAGAGCAACGCCTGAGCTAAAATAGCAGCGATCGCCTCCTCATGAGGATTCCGATAAACCGCACCATACTGCCGATAAAACTCCTCCACCCCCCAAGCCTCATAGGCAGCCCGCACAGAACCCTCCCCCTGAGCTTCCCCAGCCACACTCCCTCTCCATCCAATCTAGACAACCAGATTAACGTTTGATCGCAAACTATTGATCAGGTCAATTACAATAGAGAATAAATAGTTCTGAGACCAGAGGACTCGTCTCCCCATAATGATATCGGAAAAAATCAGCCAACGCTCTGACTTTCTAGGCACCCAAGTCATCACCCGCACCACCGGCAAACGCTTGGGAGTCGTCAGCCAACTGTGGGTCGATATTGACCGACGCGAAGTGGTCGCCTTAAGTCTACGAGAGAATCTCATTATCGGTACCCTCGCCGGTATTCCCCGCTATATGTACCTAAGCAACATTCGCCAAGTCGGTGATGTCATTCTCGTCGATGATGAAAATGTCATCGAAGATATCAACATAGAAGTCTATAGCAGTCTCATCGGCAGTGAAGTCATCACCGAAGCAGGAGAAATGCTCGGCCGAGTTCGAGGCTATCGGTTTGACACAGAAGACTATCGAGTCACTTCCCTAATTATCGCCTCCCTTGGCCTACCGCTCATTCCCGAACAAGTCCTCAGTACCTACGAACTGACTATCGATCAAATCGTCAGTAGCGGGCCAAATCGCCTTATCGTCTTTGAAGGGGCAGAAGAACAAATGGTACAGCTCAGTGTGGGATTCCTAGAACGACTGGGCATCGCCCAACCCCCCTGGGAAAGAGACACGGCTGAACCCTATATCATGCCTACCATTAAAACAGAAAATCAGCTCGGTACAGGCACTCCTCTGCACTCAGAAGAGCCAATTCGGAATATCGAACCAGCTATGGAAGAAAATTGGGATGCCGATCAATGGGAAGAACCCCAACCGGCTCCCCTACGACAGTTTCAGCAACCTGAACCCCGGTACGAAGATGATAACTGGGGAGAGGATACATCAGAGGATTCCTTTGCAGAACGGGATTATCGTGAACCGACTTATACGATTAATCCCCCTGAACCGGCAGCGGCAGAACCTATCCCCTATGAGCCTAGCTATACTGCCCTGAAAGAAGATGCTTGGGCAGATGATGATGAAGACCTCTATGATCGTCCTAAAGTTAATATCCCAGACCCTCTGAAAAAGCCAGAATATGAGTGACTCCATCAATTTTCTAGCTTTCAGCCTCTGGCCGGAAAGCTAGGTTAGGCCTTCATTATTGCTGAATAATGGCTATTCAAAAAATTCCCCTGGCATCTATCCAGAAAATCCGTACCTATCTTGCCCAAAGCTTGGTACTTCCAGAGGCAGAAAACCATCCCCGTTCCCTCTCCCTGAAGGAATCTGATGATCTTCCCGAACCAGAATCGATTGATGAGTTAAGCGGTTTGTTTAATCTAGGTGGCACAGAGGAGGATGAGGAGCCGAGTATGGGATCGCCGTTGTTTCCTTGGTTGATTAGTGCGGTCAATCCGGCTACTCCCCTACGGAAATTACCCGGATTACGCCTAAAATTGGGGTGGCGACTGGTCAGTTATGTGTATCGTAGTGAAGGGGCAGATCGCTCTGCTGATACGGGGGTGACTTGGGCAGTACCGGAGGAGTATTGTACGACGGCTACCTTGGAAATGGCGTTGAGAGATTGTCGGGGGGTTGATCCTCCTCCGCGTCCCCAGGGTGCTCTCGATGATTTTATGACGGTGATTGAAGGCGATCGCACGCCCCCCTCATTTATCATTGCTTCCCTCTTTCGCCGTGAGATTCAAGAGTTTGTTCGTCATCCCGCTAATCGCGATTGGACTCACCATCGGCTCATCGATACTCCCCCGACTCAGCTTTCTTGGCAATGGAAAACTCAGGTGAAAGATTGGTCTCCAAAAGTGCGTATTCTGGATAATGGCCAAGTGGCTGTGGAGTTTTTTACCTGTCGCACTACTCCCCCAGTCGCCCTATTCCGTCATGTGGAACAGTTTCCTGCTGCCAGCTACCAGGGGAAGGGAGTCGATCAAACTCTGGCTGTGGCTGTACGAAAGTAAAGCCTTTCTCCCCAAACCGGATGGTCTAAACCTGGAAAAAAGATAAATAGCTACATTTTCTGCTCCAGTGTCTGATAGCCTAATATCTACTGATGAGATGATCGTGACCCTATGTACGAAAAAATTACTCCCCCCGAAAGTGGAGAAAAAGTTACCTTTGCCCATGGCCAACCCATAGTCCCAGATAATCCTATTATTCCTTTTATTCGGGGAGATGGTACGGGAGTAGATCTTTGGCCAGCTTCTCAGAAAGTGTTTGATGCGGCGGTGGAGAGAGCTTATGGGGGAAAACGGTGTATTTCTTGGTTTAAGATCTATGTGGGAGATGAAGCGTGCGATCGCTACGGAACCTACCAATACCTTCCTGAAGATAGCCTCAATGCCATTCGTGAATACGGAGTCGCCATCAAAGGTCCCCTCACTACCCCCATTGGCGGCGGTATTCGCTCCCTCAATGTTGCCCTCCGGCAAATTTTTGACCTCTACGCCTGTGTGCGTCCCTGTCGCTACTATGCTGGAACTCCCTCCCCTCACAAAACCCCGGAAAAAATGGATGTAATTATCTATCGGGAAAACACCGAAGATATCTACTTGGGTATTGAATGGCGCGAAGGCACAGATGCTGCTAACCAACTCATTGAATATCTCAATACTGACCTAATTCCTGCTACTCCCGAACAGGGCACTAAACGCATCCGTCCTGACTCTGGAATTGGCATCAAACCTATTAGCAAAACAGGAACTCAAAGGTTGGTCAAACGAGCCATCCAAAACGCACTCCGCCTTCCTAAAGAGAAGCAAATGGTCACCTTTGTCCATAAAGGTAATATTATGAAATACACGGAAGGAGCCTTCCGTGATTGGGGCTATGAATTAGCTACGACGGAATTTCGTCAGCAGTGCGTGACTGAGCGAGAATCCTGGATTTTGGGAAATAAAGAAGCGAATCCCGATATTAGTCTTGAAGATAACGCCCGCCAACTGGAACCGGGTTATGATGCCTTAACTCCCGAAAAACAACAGGAAGCTTGCGCGGAAGTGAAACAAGTGCTCGAAAGGATTTGGGAGAGTCATGGCAATGGTCAATGGCAAGATAAAATTATGATCAATGACCGGATTGCCGATAGTATTTTTCAGCAATTACAGACTCGTCCTGGGGAATATTCGGTGCTGGCAACGATGAATTTAAATGGGGATTATATTTCTGATGCTGCCGCCGCGATTGTGGGAGGATTGGGAATGGCTCCAGGTGCAAATATTGGGGATGATTGTGCTATTTTTGAAGCAACCCATGGTACAGCGCCAAAACACGCGGGTTTGGATCGAGTCAATCCTGGATCGTTGATTCTTTCTGGGGTGATGATGTTGGAGTATATGGGTTGGCAGGAAGCGGCGGATCTGATTAAAAAAGGATTGGAAATGGCGATCGCCAACCGGGAAGTCACCTATGATTTAGCCAGGATCATGGAACCTCCAGTCAAAACTCCTCTGAAATGCTCTGAGTTTGCTGACGCAATTATTAAGTATTTTGGTTAGGGCAAACCACCACTGATCCCTCCGAGGGTAATTTTGCTGGTGCTGGCTTATTGAGATTGCCAGCACTATGAAGCTGGTGACAGGATTTGAACCTGCGACAGGCTGATTACAAATCAGCTACTCTACCAACTGAGTTACACCAGCAAGGATTTTTACCTTTCTACAAAGCGGGTGGGGGGAATCGAACCCCCATCAATAGCTTGGAAGGCTATGGTTTTACCACTAAACTACACCCGCATGAGGTTGAGTAGAAAGGACTTGTGCTCATTAAGCACTCTTATAACTATAGCACAAATTTCTGAAAAAAGCTACAAACGTTGAGATTTTTCTGAAAGGAGGGTTGTGAGCCGCTGGATCAGGGCATCAGCAGGGATCACCCCTTCTACGCGATCCACTGGTTGTCTATTTTTGAACAAGATCAACGTAGGCAAGGATTGTACTTGGTACTGAGAGGCTAGTTGAGGGTATTGATCAGAGTCAATTTTCACTACTTGGATCTGTTGTCCCATCTGAGTTTGTACCTGTTGCAAAATAGGACTCATCATCTGGCAAGGCCCGCACCAAGTCGCATAGAAATCAACCAACACGGGTAGGTCAGAGTGAGAGAGGAGGTGATCAAAATTCTGGAATTGCTTTTTAACCGTCATGTTAAATTCTGCAAACGTTGGGGAATTGCTTCGATTCTAAGGCAAAATGCCCTCAGCCTACCGTGAATGAAATCTTAAGAAATGAAAGGAGAAAACCCTTATGGCCAACCAACTTCAGGATCAAGTTGCTTTGGTGACGGGAGCTTCTAGGGGGATTGGTCGGGCGATCGCCCTAGCTTTAGGCGCAGAAGGAGCCAAAGTAGCTGTCAACTATGCCAATTCTAGCACCGCCGCCACAGAAGTGGTCAAGACCATTCAAGAGGGGGGAGGAGAGGCGATCGCCCTCAGTGCCGATGTCTCCCAAGCCGATGAAGTTGATCGCCTCGTCAAAGCCGTCATGGATCATTGGGGAGCCGTTGACATCCTCGTCAATAATGCCGGTATCACCAAAGACAACCTTCTCCTGCGGATGAAACCCGAAGACTGGCAAGCCGTGATCAACCTCAACCTCACAGGAGTCTTTTTGTGTACCCGCGCCATCAGTAAAATCATGCTCAAACAGCGTCGCGGTCGGATCATCAACATCGCCTCCGTCGCTGGACAAATGGGCAACCCTGGTCAAGCCAACTATAGCGCCGCTAAAGCCGGAGTGATTGGATTTACCAAAACCATTGCCAAAGAAATCGCCAGTCGCGGCGTGACAGTTAACGCGGTCGCTCCTGGCTTTATCGCCACCGACATGACCAAAGATCTCCCCTCCGCAGAGATTCTCAAACTCATCCCCCTTGGTCGCTATGGTGAACCCGAAGAAGTAGCTGGGATGGTGCGCTTCCTAGCGGCAGATCCGGCGGCTGCCTACATTACCGGCCAAGTTTTTAATGTGGATGGAGGCATGGTGATGGCGTAGGAGAGCCATCTCTCCATTTCCTAATCCCCCAAACAAATCCCTAAACCTCTGGCAGTTTTCACTAAAGTCCCTTCTGGATCTACATTTTGGTAGTGTTTAATCGCATCTTCAATCGGCACACTCACGACTTGACGGTTTTGCCAGGTGACCATCTGATCGTATTGTTCCTGAGCGACTAAATCTACTGCTGCGACTCCAAAGGCAGAGGCCACGAGTCGGTCAATCGGTGAGGGAATCCCGCCTCGTTGGGTATGGCCGAGCACGGTTACCCGTGTTTCGGCTCCAATTTTAGCAGTAATCGTATCAGCAATGTAATGTCCAATACCGCCGTAGCGCCGTTCTCCTAGTACATCTACATTAGTGATCGATTGGCCTTCAATAGTTTTTACGGCTTCAGAAATAACGACTAGGGAGTAGTTTTTACCCAGATCGCGACGGCTTTTAATGTGTTCGCAGACCTTATAGATATCATAGGGAATTTCGGGAATCAAAATCACGTCGGCACCGCCAGCAATACCGGCACTAATGGCAATATGACCGGCATCTCGACCCATCACTTCTAGGATGAGGACACGGTTATGACTGGCGGCGGTGAATTGGAGTCGGTCTAAGGCTTCGGTGGCGATATCGACTGCGGTTTGAAAGCCAATGGAGCGCTCGGTGATGCCAATGTCATTATCGATGGTTTTGGGAATGCCGATCATGTTGATATTGCCTTTTTGGGCAAGTTTGCGCAGAATGGCGAGGGAGCCGTCTCCGCCAATGACAATCAGGGCATCTAGGCCGAGTCTACGATATCCTGCAATCATTTGGTCAGAGCGATCGCGAAAAGTGCCATCAGACATGGGATAGGCAAAAGGGTCTCCTTTATTAGTAGTGCCTAAGATAGTTCCTCCTGTTACCAATAACCCACGAATATTGTAGCGAGTTAACTCCATGACTTTAGGGGGGTCTTCCAGTAATCCCAAGGTGGCTTGATAAATGCCAAACACTTGGTAACCATAAGTTCCCGTGGCATGATATACTACAGCCCGGATAGCTGCATTGAGACCAGCACAGTCTCCACCACTCGTCAAAATTCCAATCCGTTTGTGTTCTCCCATATGATTTTCTCCTGTAGCTGTTGAGAGACGAGGGACTCTACAAAAGTAAGTTAAACTCAAATTCCCTCTAAGTTCCCATAACCTCAACTTGACTTAAGCTTTGTTATTTTATTGGACTATTTTGCATGACTTCTCCTGCCAATCTCCCCCCCAATCCTCCTTTGAGCTTTATTCCTGAAGCTCCGGCTGATTTTCGCTCAGGCTTTGTGGGGATTATTGGCCGTCCTAATGTGGGAAAATCAACGATTATGAATCAGTTGGTCGGTCAAAAAATTGCCATTACCTCTCCGGTTGCTCAAACGACTCGTAATCGTTTACGGGGAATTTTAACGACTCCAGAGGCGCAGTTTATTTTTGTGGATACTCCGGGGATTCATAAGCCTCATCATCAATTGGGAAAAGTGTTGGTGGAAAATGCGAAATTGGCGGTAAGATCGGTGGATGTGGTGCTATTTGTGGTGGATTGTTCGGTAGAGGCAGGTGGTGGCGATCGCTACATTGCTGACTTTCTCGCTACTATCAATCTGCCTGTGATTGTTGGTCTCAATAAACAGGATCAGCAATCTGATACGGCTACACGGCTCGATCAAAGCTATCAACAAATTGCCCAAGCTCATGGTTGGCCGGTAGTCAAGTTTTCGGCTTTAACTACAGCCGGGTTAGATACTCTGCAAACTTTACTCAAAGAGACTTTAGAGCCTGGCCCTTACTATTATCCTCCCGATTTGGTTACTGATCAACCAGAGCGGTTTATTATGGGAGAATTAATCCGAGAACAAATTTTACTGTTGACTCGACAAGAGGTGCCCCATTCTGTTGCTATTGAAATTGAGCGGGTAGAAGAATCCACAAAGGTGACTCGTGTTTTTGCTGCGATTACGGTTGAGCGAGAGTCCCAAAAAGGGATTGTGATTGGTAAGCAAGGGGCGATGCTGAAAATGATTGGTACGGCAGCGCGAGAGCAAATGCAAAAGCTGATTATGGGTCAGGTGTATTTAGAGTTGTTTGTGAAAGTGAGACCGAAGTGGCGAGATTCTCCTTCTCGGTTATCCCAATTGGGTTATAAGATTGGGGAAGAGCATTTTAGTTAACCCTGGGCAGAGATGCATGGTAATCTCAAGGGAATCGTTGTAAATATTTTTGACAAAACCTTGACAAAATCCGTGGGCTATTTACTGGTGATTCATGGCAGTCGCGATCGCCGTACTCAAATAGGCGTGCAGCAGTTAGCAGAGCAGGTACGGGACGAGTTAGCCCATCGAGGAGAAAAAGCACCTGTAGACATAGGCACTTTAGAATTAGGAGAATTGCGGTTACATGCACAAATTGAGCAGTGGGGAGATCATCTCCGGCAACAAGGGATTAGTTATCTTCACATTATCCCCCTCTTTCTATTGCCAGGAACCCACGTGATGGAAGATATTCCCAGAGAAGTCAACCTGGCTCAAAAGCATTTGGGAAACGGGATTACTCTAGGGTTGTGTCCCTATCTCGGCAATCATCCTCAACGATCAAGTTTGCTCCTTGGTGCTGTGGATCAAATTCCCAGAGAGGCCTGGATTATTATGGCCCATGGCAGTCGCCGCGTGGGAGGAAATCAACCGATTGAAGCCTTAGCCAATCAATTAGGAATGGTTGATGCCTATTGGTCGATGATGCCCTCTTTAGAAGTTAGAGTCAAAGAACTGATCGATGTAGGTTATGGTCAGATTGGCGTGATTCCCTATTTCTTATTTCCTGGTTATATTACAGATGCGATCGCCCAAACTCTCGCAGAAATTCAGTTACATTATCCCCAACTCAACTATTGGATTAGTCCTCCTCTACATCAACATCCTCACCTGCCCTCAATGGTACTCGATTTGACAGTTTCTTAGTCCATCGAGCGCTAATCTCAATTTATACCATCCCCTCACTTCTATGACCTCTTCTCCCCTTTCTTTTGGTAAAGTATATCTCGTTGGAGCCGGCCCAGGCGATCCAGGATTAATGACTCTGAAAGGAAAAGATTTACTTCAGATGGCTGATGTAGTTGTCTACGATGCCTTAGTCAGTCCTCCTATTCTAGAGATGATTAATCCCAAAGCGGAAAAAATTCACGCTGGCAAACGGCGAGGCAGACACTCGCTCAAACAAGAAGAAATTACGCAAATTTTGATTGCACAAGCCCAAATCCATGCCATTATTGTACGCCTTAAAGGGGGCGATCCGTTTATTTTTGGTCGCGGTGGCGAAGAAATGGCTGATTTAATTGCGGCTGGGGTTTCCGTAGAAGTAGTTCCGGGAATTACTTCAGGAATTGCTGCTCCTGCCTATGCTGGTATTCCCTTAACTCATCGGGGCTATAGTTCATCGGTAACTTTTGTGACTGGACATGAGTCCGTAGGAAAGTATCGTCCCCAGGTGAAATGGGAGGCGATCGCCCAAGGCTCAGAAACCATCGTCATCTACATGGGAATTCATAATTTACCCCAAATTATTCCTGATTTAATTGAGTCTAAATTATCACCTCAGACTCCCATTGCGCTGATTCGCTGGGGAACTCGACCGGAACAAGAAACCCTAATTGCTACCTTAGAAACCGTGATTGCCAAAGTAGAAGCAACGAGATTTAGTCCACCAGCGATCGCCATTATCGGCAACATTGTGAACTTAAAATTACAAAATTGACGCTTCCCTGACCCTTAGAGTACCCTAAAAATACCCAGAGAGCAAAACTCTCCTTAACTCAAAATTTTGCTCCGGTATTCTCAGGTTCAAATTTCAACACTAATGCATCAGACAAAAAAGCGACTAAATCTTATTTACAAAGCCCAGATTCGTCAAATCACTGGACTAGAGAGAGATGCCTTAATTCTCCAAAATATATTGAGGCAGCAGTATTGTATTAATCATTATAAAATCACTGAACGCAGAAAGCTCAAAGCACTGGGAATACCACAGTATCTCCCTGCCAGAATTAGCGCTTACCTAAAAACTCGTACCGCTCCGTTTGATGCCAATATCTTTCTCGAAAAAATTCGCCCGGAATTATTACACTTAGCCAAGCTCAATATTTTAATTCCCAATCATGAAATGTTTTCTAGAAATAGCGTTTCCTGGTTACAGAAGATCGATCTAGTTTTATGCAAAACCAAATACGCCGAGACAATTTTCTCCCAATTACATCCCCGCACTGAATACATTAGCTTTACCTCTTTAGATCGATACAACTCCCAAATTCAAACCGATTATACTCAGTTTTTCCATCTAGCTGGCAAAAGCGTTCCCAGAAGAGGAACCTATCAGATTTTAGAACTTTGGAAAGCTAATACTCATTGGCCTCATTTAACAGTAGTTGCTCATAAACTGGAGGATACTCCTTACCAAAATTGTCACAATATATCCATATACAATAGCTGGATAAATGACCAAGATCTCAAAGAATTACAAAATCAAATAGGAATACACATCTGCGTATCCGAAGCAGAAGGATTTGGGCATTTCATTGTCGAAGCAATGAGTGCCTATGGATGCGCCATCACAACCGATGCCCCCCCCATGAATGAAATCATTAATCCAGAACGAGGTTATTTAGTTAGCGTTAGTCATCGAGAAACTCCTGAAAACTATTTCGATCAGCGCTCTTATTTTTCGATTGAAGCTCTCCAAAAAACCATTGATACCTTGATTCATACTTCCGTCAAAAATAAGCAAGAAAAAGGGAAATTAGCCAGACAATACTATGAGCAGAATGATAGACAATTTCAGGCAAAATTGACCGCATCTCTTGAAAATCTATGGGCTGAATAGATCGGTGACAAAAATGCAATTTATAAAATTGTCATGGAGTTTATTTTGTTCAAATAGGATTACGGTACAATCAAGGGATAGACCGTTCCGTCACCAAGACTATGGCTCAATCTAACTTACAGAAATTAGTCGATTATCTCCGTCCCCACTGGAAACCTGCCACTGGGGGGATTGTGGCGCTTTTGATAGTTAATGGGTTGGGAGTTTATCTGCCGCTGCTGATTCGGGATACGGTGAATAGTCTGCAAGTGACGTTTAGCACTCGCACGGTGGTGGAGTCGGTGGTGTGGTTATTGGTGTTAGCGTCGGTGATGTGGGTTATCCGCATGGTTTCGCGGATTTGGTTGTTTGGGGTAGGTCGTCAGGTGGAATTCGACCTCAAACAGGCGATCTTCGGGCATTTTTTGCGCCTAGATTCGGGCTATTTTGCGACTCATACGGTGGGAGACCTGATTAACCGAGCCACCTCGGATGTGGACAATATTCGGCGGCTGTTGGGATTTGCGGTGTTGAGTTTGGCGAATACGATTTTTGCCTATGTGATGACTTTGCCGGTGATGTTGTCGATTCATTTTCGCCTGAGTGTGTTGGCGATCGCCGTTTATCCTTTAATGTTATTAGCGGTACAAATGTTTAGCAATCAATTGCGCCAAGAACAAGAGGAAGTACAGGAAGAACTCTCGCGCGTGAGTGATTTGATCCAGGAAGATATGAGTGGGATTGCCCTGATTAAAATTTATGCTCAGGAAGATAATGAACGTCAAGCCTTTCGTCATCTGAACGATCGATTATTGGAGGCGAATTTGAAATTAGCCAAAACTCGAAATTTCTTGTTTCCTTTGGTAGAAGCCTTAGCATCGTTAAGTTTTCTGGTAATTTTGTGGATGGGAACGGCAGCAATTTCAGCGGGAGAAATCACCATTGGGAGCTTTGTAGCTCTGCTTTTATATGCAGAACGCTTGGTGTTTCCCACTGCTTTACTAGGGTTTACGATTAGTGCCTATCAACGAGGAGAAGTGAGCATTAATCGCTTAGAAGAAATTCTCACGATTCAACCGAAAATTCAGAATGCTCGCCATGCCTTAACGTTAAGTATTCCGCCGCAAGGGCAACTGATCGCACGCCATCTGACCTATACTTATCCGGGTAGTCGGACTCCTGCTCTCAATGATATTAATTTTACGATTTATCCGGGAGAAACGATCGCCATTGTGGGGCCGATTGGTGCGGGTAAGTCTACTTTAGCAAAAGCCTTACCTCGGCTATTACCGATCGCTTCAGGGAGAATGTTCCTGGATGGTTATGATATCACGAAACTGGATTTAGCAGATTTACGGGGAGCGATCGCCTTTGTACCTCAAGAAAGCTTCCTCTTCAGTACCACAATTAAAAATAACATTCGCTACGGTAACCCCTTCTGCGAACAAGCGGCGATCGAAACTGCCGCTAAAATCGCCCAAATTCACCCCGAAATCCTCAATTTTCCCCAAGAATATGAAACCTTAGTCGGAGAACGAGGGATCACCTTATCAGGAGGACAACGACAACGCTCAGCCTTAGCTCGCGCCCTCTTAGTCAATGCTCCTGTCCTGATTTTAGATGACTGTTTATCCAGTGTCGATAATCAAACCGCTACCCAAATTTTACAAAATCTCTCCACAGAAGGAAAGAAAAAAACCGTCCTATTTATCTCCCATCAACTCTCGGCTGCGGCAATGGCAAACCGTATTTTTGTCATGGAAAAAGGCACCATTGTTCAAATCGGAACTCATGGGGAATTAATACAGCAAGAAGGACTCTATCAAACCCTCTGGAATCAGCAGCAGTTTGAAGATTTACTCAAATAAGATGTGTAGCACTTAATTACCAGTGTGAAGCCCTTTCTTGCCATAATGCCCAGAGTATCCAACACTGAGTTAAGCCATGAACCAAACAGAAAAACGCACCGTAGACATCCTCGTGGTTGGTGGGGGGGCTGGGGGCACTGGCGCCGCGATCGCTGCCGCCCGTAGAGGCGCTCAAACCCTCCTGGTGAGTGAATTTCCCTGGCTGGGGGGAATGTTAACCGCAGCGGGGGTATCTGCACCGGATGGCAATGAATTAGGTGCTTGGCAAACGGGACTTTGGGGGGCTTTCTTGCAGCAGTTAAGAAAGCGACAACCAGGAGGGTTAGATCATAATTGGGTGAGTTTATTTGGATTTAGTCCTCAGATAGGAGCGCAGATTTTCCAGGAATGGGTAGCAGCGCTGCCCAATTTAGAGTGGATTTGGGGACAGACTCCCTTAGAAGTATATCGAAACGGCGATCGCATCACCGGCGTGAGATTTCCCACCCTCACAGTCAACGCCACCCTTACCCTAGATGGCACAGAACTAGGAGACTTACTCGCCCTCGGAGAAATTCCCCATCGCTGGGGCTGGGAAATGCAGGCAGAATGGGGAGAACCCAGTGCCCCAGTAGAACCCAATGCATTAACCCAACGTTATCCCGTACAAGCACCCACTTGGGTGATTCATCTCCAAGACTATGGAGAAACTGCCCCTGAGATTCCCGGTTCCTCAGAGCAAGATCCTTTATTTGCAGGAGCCTGGGCAACCCATGGCGCTGAGAAATTTCTGAGCTATGGGCGTTTGCCGGATGGGAAAATGATGATCAATTGGCCAATTCAGGGCAATGACTATGGGGTAAATCTGAATCGGCTGATTGGATCTCCAGAAGTACAATTTGACTTTCTCCAGGAAGCTCTAGATCATAGTTTGAGCTTTGGGCGATATATTCAAAAGCAGTTAGGACAACAGTATGGATTAGCCAATCAATTTCCTCTCTGGAGCGCTCCTGATTCTCCTCGCTCTGCTTTACCGCCAGAAATCCAAGCCGGAGTAGCACTCTATCCTTATTATCGCGAAAGCCGACGACTGAAGGGACAGGTGACGGTACGAGAGCAAGACATTTTGCCTCAATCTGGGGGAAATGTGGCAGCGTTACCTAGGGATGAAACAGGAGTTGTCAGTAGTGTGGCGATCGCCAATTATCCTAACGATCATCACTATCCTGGTATACCCTTTTCCCTTGCCC
>CAZTRW010000025.1:0-9747 GCA_964616725.1 uncultured bacterium | reverse complement strand
CCGCTGGGGAGGACGATGGACAGGAACCCCCTTTACTTTACCCTACGGTTGCTTAGTCCCCCAGGCGATCGATGGCTTTCTCGTCTGCGAGAAAAATATCTCCGTTTCTCATATCGCCAATGGCGCTACGCGCTTACAACCGGTGGTGATGAATATCGGGCAAGCAGCAGGAATGGCAGCGGCTCTTTGTATTGAGCATCACTGTCAACCTCGGAATTTACCAGTGCGCGTGTTGCAGGAAGCGCTGATTATGGAGGCGATCGCCCCAGCCGCCGTCATTCCCCATTTTAATCTCACCAGAAACTCTCCCCATTGGCAATCCTGGCAAATTCATTACCTCAATCATCCCCAGGATTATCCTCCCACTGGATATACTCCCCAAACTCTCCAGAGGCAATTAGGACACTCTTCTACTGATGCCCTAGAGGTATCAGGAATATTTCACCGTCTAGGGGAACAAGATTACCAATTGGATCTAAAAAGTCCGAGAGAATGGTCAGATCTCTCTTGGCGGCTAATTACCACAGAACCTACAGTCAATGAGGATTTACAGACTTGCGCAGAGGGAATTAGATTACACCTGTGGGGACGCATCAATCGTGCTGGAGGTTGGATTCTTGTGGAAGAAATTACGGAGCGCCTAAGTCCATAACCTTCCTATTTTTATCCGGATTACCTTGGGAAACCTAGGAGAAGTGAAATAGTTACTTCGAGGGAGAGGTTTTCCATGGGTATCTATACACTAATCAAAGTGAATCGTTTGATCTTCCTATCTTTGGTCATTGGGTCTATCGGTTGGGTGAATCTCCAGACTCATGCCCCGATCATTGCTAATTTTATTCGATCTACCCATGCTGAAGATCATCGAGGGAGTGGACGCTGTGATAATGGTTGTCCCTCATCTCAGTCTTTTAATGCGACTAAAGTGGCTCGTCGAGGCAGTGGACGGATTGATTCTAATGAGACGACTTAAGGTGCTGAAGTAATAGCGCGAAGCGCTATATCTAGTACAAGAAGGCAATTAAATTATAATTGGTGAAAGTACCAGAGGTAGGGGCGAAGGCTATTCGCCCCTACTAATTTTGTCAAGAGAGCGGCACAGGAAAATGCTGTCATGATTAAGGTTCTGCATTTATCGGATATTCATCTAGGCAGCGGGTTAAGTCACGGTAGAATTAATCCTGAGACGGGTTTGAATACTCGCTTAGAGGATTTTGTTTCTACCCTTTCTCAATGTTTGGATCGGGCGATCGCCGAACCTGTAGACTTAGTAGTATTTGGGGGAGATGCTTTTCCAGATGCCACTCCTCCCCCTTACGTGCAGGAAGCCTTTGCTCGGCAATTCTACCGCTTAGTCGCAGCGAAGATTCCCACCGTGTTATTAGTCGGCAATCACGATCAACATGCGCAAGGTAAGGGAGGAGCGAGTTTATCAATTTATCAAACTTTGGGAGTGCCAGGATTTATTGTTGGCGATCGCCTCGCTCTCCATACCATTTCTACCCTCCATGGCTCCATTCAAATCATCACTCTACCCTGGTTAACCCGTTCCAGTTTATTTACCCGTCCTGAAGCCGAAAATTTATCCCTTTCTGAAATTAATCACCATCTGATTGATCGTCTCCGTACCGCTCTAGAAGCCCAAATTCGTCGCCTTGATCCTACCATTCCTACTCTGCTTTTAGCCCATCTCATGGTTGATACCGCCCATTATGGAGCAGAACGATTTTTAGCAGTGGGCAAAGGCTTTACCATTCCCTTATCTCTAATTGCTCGACCTTGTTTTGATTATGTGGCCCTTGGCCATGTTCACAAGCATCAAATTTTATGTGAAAATCCTCCCGTTGTCTATCCGGGCAGCATTGATCGAGTCGATTTTAGTGAAGAAAAAGAAGATAAAGGCTATGTATTAGTTCAGGTGAGTAAAGGTCATACAGACATAGAGTTCTGTCCTTTGTCTGTGCGTGCCTTTCAAACCATTAAACTCGATCTGACTGAAGCAGAAGATCCCCAGAAAACCCTGCTTAAGGCTCTAGATCAGACTGCTGTCAAAGATGCCGTGGTGAGATTAATTTATCAAGTCCACTCTGACCAGTTGGGTTTGATTGATTCGGGTCAATTACATGAGCGATTAAAATGGGCCCATAGTTATACGATTCAACCGGAAGTGGTGAGTCAATTATCCCATCTTCGGTTACCAGAATTAGGCAATGGTAAGGAAATTGATCCTTTATCGGCGCTTCAAGTTTATTTGGAGAACCGAGAGGATTTACAAGATTTGGTGCCGCAGATGTTAGCAGCAGCGCGAGAATTATTAATGGCTGATCAGTCTATTGGTTAAGACGGGTTCTCCCCATTCCTCTACGGGCTAGGGTGAAGGAATGGGGCAAGATCCTTAGCTTCCTAAGCGAATTTCCGTACATAAAGAGGCAAAAATAGTGGTACCAGCGATTTGAGTAACACTGGTTCTGAGGCGAAAATTAGGGGAAGCAAACCAAATCCGATCTTCGGAGACTTGATCGGGTGTGTCTTGGGTGAGGGTTAAGACTTCATCGTTGCCGAGATGGTAGTAACCAAATTGACTAGAGTTCAGGGATGAGAAAAATTTGCCAGTGGGAGCATCGGGGCGATCGCCAACCCACAGCAGTAAGCGCTCTCCCTGATAAGATCGAGAGGAAGAATCAATCGTTCCCTGCCAACTCACTAAGGTTCCCCCCAACACCCGATCTACCCCATAGCGATCGCTCAGAGACTTCACCTGGGGATCGTCACTGGCTAAAAACTCCAGCAACAGGGTTGATTTTCCCGTCTGCATTTGATTAGACTCCACCTCGTGGGCAGTACGCTGGGAAAACCACTTACCCGCACTTTTTTGTAAAAACTCTGTAATATTCATGTTCATGTTAGCCCGCGAAAACTACTGAGATGACTGGCATAAGTTACGCCATAGGTAACGGAAAACAGGCAAATTTCTATTTTAAGCAAAATTCTGAATTTTTCACTCTACCTTTTTCACGGATTCCCCTCTTATGGGATGATAGGTAAGATGACCGGAAAACCTAGAAGCCGGTTGTTTGCACGAGGAGTACCTCAGAGCGCTTGTTGGTCTCCAGTAACCACAAACAAGCTTACTGCTCTCCTCATTAGCCCTTGGCACACCATCAACCTCTGAAGCATGACCCAATCACCTGAGATTCCCTATCTATTACGCGCTACCCGTGGAGAAGTGTTACCCCGTCCCCCAGTGTGGATGATGCGGCAAGCAGGACGGTATATGAAAGTCTATCGAGATCTGCGAGATCGGTATCCCAGTTTTCGGGAACGTTCTGAAAATCCTGATTTGTCCCTGGAAATTTCCCTACAACCTTATCGTGCTTTTGGGCCGGATGGAGTGATCTTGTTTTCTGATATTCTGACTCCCTTGCCGGGAATGGGGATTCCTTTTGATATTATCGAAAGCCGAGGCCCGCTGATCGATCCGCCGATTCGCTCTCTGGCTCAAATTGAAGCAATGACTCCCTTAAACCCAGAAGAGTCCTTACCTTTTGTGGGAGAGGTATTGCGAGAGTTGCGAAAAGCGGTGGGGAATCAGGCGGCGGTGTTGGGGTTTGTGGGTTCTCCCTGGACATTGGCGGCGTATATGATTGAGGGGAAAACCTCGAAAACCTATAGCAATATTAAGTCGATGGCTTTTAGTGAGCCAGGGATGTTACATCAATTGTTGGGTAAAATTGCTGAGGCGATCGCCACCTACGTGATCTACCAAATCGATAAGGGTGCTCAAGTAGTACAATTGTTTGACTCTTGGGCCGGCCAGTTAAGTCCCATGGATTATCAAGTCTTTGCTCTCCCCTATCAGCAACAGATTGTCAAGCAGGTAAAAGCGGTACATCCTGATACACCCCTGATTCTCTACATCAGTGGCAGTGCGGGGGTATTTGACCTGATGCCCAAATCGGGAGTAGATATTATTAGCGTAGACTGGACAATGGATATGCAGGAGGCTCGCTCTCGTGTTCCTAGCCATAAAGGAGTACAGGGAAATGTCGATCCTGGGGTATTATTTGGATCGCCAGCCTTTATTCGCGATCGCATCCTAGATACCATTCGCCAAGCCGGTAATCAACGCCATATCCTCAACTTAGGTCATGGCATTTTACCGGGAACTCCCGAAGACAATGCCCGGTTTTTCTTTGAAATCGCCAAACAAGCCGATCAACTCCTAGCGACTTGTTAAGCTAATGCTCCCATCTATCTCATCCTCCTCCCAAAAACAGCGGATTTTCATGACAGGGGCCAGTGGTTGTATTGGACATTATATCGCCGATGCCTTAATCCATCACACCCCTCATGAACTATTTTTTCTCGTCCGTAACCCCCAAAAACTGCAATTTAACTATCAAGCACGACGAGGAATTACCCTATTAACCAGCGATTTGCGGGAAATTAGTCAATACGATGATTTACTGAAAACGGTGGATGGGGCAATTTTAGCTGCGACGGCTTGGGGTGGTCCAAAAGAAGTATTTGATATTAATGTGGTGAAAACCCTCCACCTGATTAAGTCCCTTGATCCCAAGGTATGCCGTCAGGTGATTTACTTTTCTACGGCCAGTATTTTAGGTCAAGATCATCGATTATTGCCGCAAGCAGGACAGTTGGGCACAGATTATATTCGCTCTAAATATGATTGCTATCAGCAATTGAGCAAGCTGACGACGGCTCCCCCAATTACGGTGGTGTTTCCCACCTTGGTATTTGGGGGAGATGGGCAAAAACCCTATTCCCATCTGTCTTCGGGATTATCGGAAATTCCCAAGTGGTTAAATTTGGCCAGGTTTTTTCGTGCTGATGGTAGTTTTCACTTTCTCCATGCCTATGATATTGCTCAAGTGGTTACTTATTTGGTGAATCATCCTTTGCCTGATGATACCAAGAGAAGCATGGCATTGGTTCGCCAGTGGGTGTTGGGAAATCCAGGAATTATGGTGGATGATGCGATCGCCGAATTTTGTCAATATTTTAATCGGAAAATTTACTTTCGCCTGCCTCTGTCAACGGCATTAGCCGATACCATCATCGCCTTATTGCGACTGATGGGAGTCAAAATTGAAATGGCAGCTTGGGATCAGTTTTGTATGCGTTATCGTCATTTCCGCTATCAAAATCCTGTCAGTCCAGCCACCTTAGGATTAGAAACCTATTGTCCCACCTTAAGCGATCTGTTAAGAATTAGTGGTCTGAAAAAGCCAGAGGTGGTTTAATCGCTTGTTTGAGCAGGGGAGAGGAAAGGATAATGGCGGTGGAAGTGTGACCAAATTGACTCAATTTGCCAATTAAGGTTTCTAGGTGAGCGAGATTGGGGGCGATCGCTTCCATGAAAAAGGAACAGCCACCAGTCACATGATGACAAGAGCGAATCTCTGGCAAATGCTGCACCAGTGCCAGCACTTGGGGATAGTGTTGGGGAGTCGTGGTGAAGGCAATGATCGCGGCGATTGTATAGCCGACTTTTCCCGGATTGATCTGAGCCTGATATCCAGTAATAATCCCTAATTCTTCCATACGACGGACTCGTTCGGCGATCGCCGGCGCAGATAAACCCACCTTCTTCCCTAGCTCCGTCCAAGAAATTCTTCCCTCTGCTTGCAAAATCTCCAAAATTCGCCATCCCGTTTCATCCACCAGTTTTTCAGAATCAAAAGTCATTTCCCTCTTTTTCCTTAAATTCTACTCCTATTTTGCCTCATTTCCTTAAATTATCTCTTTTGTTTTTCTAAATTCTTAGCTATTCTAAACCACATTAACCCCCCTGAACAGATTGCTTGTCAACAATGGACATTCCCTTAATTGTGAAAGGCCTATTCATTGGCTTCTCTATTGCTGCACCTGTTGGCCCCATTGGTATTCTATGCATTCGTCGCACCTTAGCTCAAGGACGAATTGCTGGTTTAGTCTCCGGATTAGGAGCCGCCACCGCAGATGGAATTTATGGTTGTATAGCAGGATTTAGTTTAACACTTATTTCTAATTTCTTAGTTGCACATCAGTTAGGATTACGTCTGATTGGAGGAATCTTTCTCTGTTACCTAGGCATCCAAACTTTTATCAGTATTCCCAGTCAAAAAGCAGCTAAAATCCCCGGTCAAACCCTATGGCAAGCCTATGGCTCCACCGTACTTCTCACCCTGAGTAATCCCTTGACTATTCTGTCCTTTACCGCCATCTTCGCTGGTGTAGGAGGAATAGCACCGGGTGTACCGGAGAACGCTTTACTGCTGGTGATGAGCGTATTTTTAGGATCGGCTTTGTGGTGGTTAGTTCTTGTCAGTGCCGTGGGGTTAATTCAACACTTGATCGACTCTAATTATTTGCGTTGGATTAATCGAGGTTCTGGCATCATCTTAGTCTTTTTCGGTTTACTAGCGCTTTTATCCGTATTGACTCAGTAGCCCTGAAAGATCTTCTCTTATATGCTATTTGCTGATCTAATCTGCTGAATAATGCCACTGGTTGAGGTAGACACTTCAAAAGGAATTAGTTCCAGATGACAGCCACAGGTTTTGACTGCCTCCATTTCTGGTAAAGTTTCTGGGGTATAGTCTCCACCTTTGGCATAAATATTAGGGTGTAGAGTTTGAATTAAAGATATAGCTGTAGAGCTACTAAAAATCACCACTCCATCGACAGGTTTTAATCCGGCGATAAGTTCTGCTCGCTGTTGTTCAGGTATGATGGGACGATTAGGTTTGAGGGTACGCACAGATTGGTCGCTGTTGATGCCAACAATCAGGGTTTTTCCCAATAACTTGGCTTGCTGGAGATATCGCAAGTGACCAATATGTAATAAATCGAAGCAGCCATTGGTTAATACTAATGGCCGCCAAATGTTAGGGTTTTCATGAATTTCTCTTTGCAATTCTTCGAGAGTAAAAATCATCGTATGTAAGTAGGGGCAGGTTATACGCAAATCGAGAATATTTACCAATCAATTGTGTAAACCCGCCCTTACTGATGGCAATTACACTAGGGCAATAGTAACGGGGATAATGGCGGGAGTAATTTGACCGGGGGTTACTTCATTGATAATACCGAGAATCTGGTTGGTTTGAGTGATTTTGATGAGAGTTGTGTTGCTGAATTGCTCTAAAGTGATGTTAGCAAAGGTGAGTCCTCCGGTCAGACCAATAAAGTCTATCCCTACTTGGAAGTCGGCGACAATATCGGCATCGGCGAGGTTGTTGGCGGCGGTGGGGGTTCTCAGGACAAATAAGTCTCTGCCTTCACCGCCAAAGAGGAGATCTTTGCCTAAGTCGCCGCTGAGGGTATCGTTGCCTTGGTTTCCATAGAGGGTATCATTTTGTTGACCTCCATAGAGGATATCGTTGCCGAGGCCTCCAGAGAGGATATCTTCTTGTTCGTTACCGAGAAGGGAGTCGTCGCCTAAGTCACCGAAGAGGACATCGTTGTGGCGATCGCCGTTGAGGGTATCATTATCCTTACCACCATAGAGCAGGTCGTTTTGTTGCCCACCGTGGAGCCAATCGGCTTCGGTGTCGCCATAGACGGTATCATTACCTTGGCCACCGAGTAAGTAGTCACTGCCGCGATCGCCGGATACGATATCGTTACCGCGATCGCCCAATACCATATCACTATCTTGACCACCCCAGGCCCAATCATCTCCTTGGCCAGCGTAGATTGTATCCCGTCCTGTACCACCAAAGAGGAAATCGCCCTCGGTATTACCGTAGAGAATATCATTACCGCGATCGCCTGACAGCACATCACGCCCTCTGTCGCCATACATCGAGTCATCATCCTGGCCCCCAAACATGATATCCGTATGTTGTCCACCATGCATCGTATCCCGGCCACGCCCGCCAAACATCAAGTCATCACAAACATTCCCCATGAGGGAATCATCCCCATCATCTCCAGAGATAGTATCATTGTGTCGATCGCCAAATACAGTATCTTCATGCTGGCCGCCGAAGATCACGTCTGCACCTCGTCCCCCATGGATCATATCCCGATCTTGATCGCCATACAACCAATCGCGGTGAGGCCCACCCATGATCGAGTCATTGCCGAGATTTCCTCGGACGGTATCGTTGTCTAAATCCCCAAATAAGGTATCTTCATGCTGACCACCAAAAATAATATCCCAGCCTCTACCGCCGTGGATAATATCCCTGTTAAGTCCCCCAAAGATAATATCTTGATGCATATGACCGAGGAGAGAATCATTGCCTTCTTCTCCGAAGATCCAATCGTTATCGCGATCGCCTACCGCTGTATCATTACCCTGTCCACCTAGGAGCCAATCATTCTGTTGCCCCCCATGCATCAAATCAGAATCCTCACCGCCAAACAAGGTATCATTATCCTGATCCCCAAACAGAATATCCGACCCTTCCTGTCCTAGAACAATATCGTTATATTGCCCGCCATAAGCTGTATCATTACCAGTTCCCGCAAATACCGTATCATCTCCCTGATAAGCCATCAGCAAATCATTACCGCCATAGCCATAAACTCGATTATGCACATGATCTGCTCTGAGTAACTCCCCTCGTTCCGTGCCAAAAAATTCGAGTTCTCCTGTCGTTAAACGCGGGCGAGCCACAGAAGCCGCGAAAAACTCTGGATTCGGATCTTGACAACCCGGAGTGCCTCCATCCCACAATAGCAGTGCCCAGTTAAACCCAGCAAAGGATACAGAAGTTTCTGTGACACTATCTACTACCGCTGCTGAACTGGCTGGGGAGAATATCGACGACAGAGCAGGCAAAATATTTAGCACCCCTTGCGTAAACACCGGCAAAGGAGATCCAGAATCAGCAGGAGGAGTCGAAGGCGTACTCGGCTGTCCACCTACGGGTAAAGTAATCACACCCGGAATGGCACTGATATTACCTTTTTCATCTGTTGAGGTAAAGGTAAATGTGGCATTGCCGACAAAGTTGGGATTGGGAACAAACGTGAGTTTAGCTGCTTGCTCTGGGGTAAGCAGTTGTCCTGCTGTCACGGGTTCTCCATTGAGGAACAAAGTCCCTTGGGCAGGAGTAGGTGGATCTTTGATGGTAAAGAATGCCACTATGCCATCCGGATCTGATCCCGTCAGAGATGGAACGGGAGCGGGTTCTTTACTGCCTTGAGCAATAGGAGTGCTGGTAGCAGAATTGGCTACAGGAGGTAGGTTAGTGGCTGATCCTTGTACAGGAATCGTTACTGTTCCTGGATTAACACTCTGATTTCCAGAATTATCTGTGGCGTTGAAGAGAACTTGAGCATTGCCGATGAAGGTAGGATTAGGATTAAAAACTAACTGGGCTGCTTGCTCTGGGGTAAAGCGATCGCCGGGTTGAACCGGAGTCCCTTTGTAAAATAGAGTTCCTTCTGAGGGTGGAGGTACAGAGAAAATTTCCAGAAAAGACACTTGTCCATCTGGATCAGTCCCGACTAGGGGAGGAACTGGGCTGGGGGTGTTGTTAGGGACGGGAAGGCTCTGGGCATTTTGGGCGATCGGTGGTAGATTTGTCGTACTCGCTTGCAAAGGAAGAGTTACTGTTGCCGGACTTTGATCCGTATTTCCCGCACTATCTGTTGCCGTATACTGGAACGTGGCATCTCCCACAAAATTGGGATTAGGATTAAACACCAACTGTCCCGCCTGTTCTGGCGTAAAAGTTTGTCCCGCTTGCACCGGCACCCCATTGTAGAATAGCGTCCCCTGAGACGGCG
>CAZTRW010000024.1:0-27308 GCA_964616725.1 uncultured bacterium | reverse complement strand
GGATAGCTCGCAAATCACAGGCGTCAAAGGCAGTGCCGCTGGTGAGTTGGGCGAGTTCTTGGCAGCGTTGTTGAGGATCGAGGGGGGTGACGCGAATGACTGTGCGTTGGGTGAGGGAGGGTTGGGTTTCGGTGATGGTTTCTTTGCGAACTTGGAGATGGTGATCGGCGAGGGCGGCGATGAGGGGTTGGTGGGTGACGCAGAGGACTTGATGGTGTTGGGAGAGGTGATAGAGTTGGTCGGCGATCGCCTCGGCAACTCTGCCGGAGACTCCGGCATCAATTTCGTCAAAAACGAGGGTGTTGACGGGATTAATTTGGGAAAAACAGGCGGTTAAGGCGAGGAGAAATCGGCTCATTTCGCCGCCAGAGGCAGTGGTAGCGAGGGGTTGGATGGGTTCGCCGGGGTTGGTGCTGATGCCGAAGGTGATGCGATCGCCGCCTGTGGAGGTAATTGGTGCTGGGGTTAAGGCGACTTGGAATTGCACTTTTTCCATGGCGAGGGGTTTGAGTTCGGCAACTAAGCGTCCTTCTAGGGTATCGGCTGCTTGTTGTCGCTGGGCGTGCAGTTGACTACAGAGAGAATTGAGGCGATCTAAGGCTTGGTGATAGTCTTGTTCGAGGCGTTCGATTGACTCGCTGGTGGCGGTGAGTTCTGCCAGTTCGGTGTGAATGTTTTCCTGATAGGCGATCGCTTCTGCTAATGATGGCCCATATTTGCGACAAATTTGTTTGAGTTCAGCAATTCTACTCTCAATGATCTCTAGTCGTTCGGGATCGGTTTCAAGGCGATCGCCATAGGCGTTAATTTGCCGCCCGGCTTCTTCTACCTGTACTAAGGCTTCGTTCACCAGATCTAAAATTGGTTGGAGATCATGATCGTAGGGCAAAATATCTTCGAGGAGGTTTTTGGCTTCGCCGAGTAAGTCGGCAGCAGCGAGGGTGCGATCACCTTGATAGAGGGCTTGATAAATTTGATAGCTTTTTTGCTGTAATTCTACGCAATGGCTAAGGCGCTGGTTTTCTTGTTCTAGCTCCGTTAATTCATCAGGGCTAGTTAGCTGTGCTTTGGTTAATTCATGGAGTTGGTATTCTAAAATGTCGATCCGTTGGAGGCGATATTGTTCATCGTTGCGATGGCAATTGAGGCGTGCCAGGAGGGTTTGGGTGGCTTCATAGGCTTGGGCGACTTGTTGTTGAATGGCAAGGAGGGGACTACCCCCGTATAAGTCTAGCCATTCTCGCTGTCTGGCAGCATCGCCTAATTGTACGGTTTGCCCTTGGGCGGTGATACTGGCGAGGAGTTCTCGCAAGGTTTCCATTTGAGAACGGTTGACGATGATGCCATTTAAGCGCGATCGCGAGCGATAGGAGCCTTGATGGAGAGAAATTTCGCGGCTGCACGTGAGGGTGTGATCTTCGCGATCAATTTCTTGACTCTCTAGCCATTGCACCACGAGGGGAGAGGGATTAAATATTGCCTCAATCATGCCCCGTAACGTGCCCGATCGCAAGGCTTTAGGATTAAGTTTTCCCCCCAGGGCAGCATCGAGGGCATCGAGAATGATGGATTTTCCGGCTCCGGTTTCTCCGGTAAATACCGTCAGTCCGGGGCCAAATTCTAGTTCTAAGTAATCAATTAAGGCAAAGTTCTCAATTTTGAGGCAAATTAACATAGAGGGCACTGGTGGAGCAAATCCTGAAAACGATCGCGATCGGGGGAAGCAAATTGTTAAAATTACTTTACAAAGTACCTCATCTCTCCCTCTTTAACCCATGAACCTTGATATGCCATCTTCATCTTCTCATCAACAGGAGCTTTCCCAACTCGAAGACTGGGAGACCATCTCCGACTCTTCCTCTGGACATTCTAGATCTCCTTTGGCCTCTGCTGTGGAACCAGCCCAAGTCCGCTATGATCCGATCACGTTGGTCGAGACGTATCGCTCTCGCACCTGGGAAGTGGGGGGACGTTTCATCGAGTTGGTATGGGCTTTTTTGGGATTAGCGTTGGGGTTATGGTGGGATCGGCGACGGGGGAATTTGGAGAGAGATCAAAAGCAGCGAGCGATACAATTGCGAGAAACCCTCACTCGATTAGGGCCAGCTTATATTAAAGTTGGACAAGCATTATCGACTCGACCGGATTTGTTACCACCCGTTTATCTAGAAGAACTGACACGCCTGCAAGATCAATTACCACCTTTTCCGAATGAAGTAGCCTATCAATTTATTGAGGAAGAGTTAGGCGATCGCCCCGAATTCATTTATGCTGAAATCAGTCCTCAACCTGTAGCAGCAGCCTCTCTAGGTCAAGTATACAAAGGCAAGCTAAAAACAGGAGAAATTGTTGCCATTAAGGTACAGCGACCAGATCTCCGAGAAAAAATTGCCCTAGATATGTATATTCTCCGCAGTTTAGCGGCATGGGTCAAGCAGAATGTGCGCCGAGTCCGCAGCGATCTGGTGGCAATTATGGATGAATTTGGCACCCGAATTTATGAGGAAATGGACTATACTCAAGAAGGTCGCAATGCCGAGAGATTTGAGCAGTTATATGGATATTTGCCTGATATTTATGTTCCCCGGATTTACTGGCAATATACTAACCGCCGGGTGCTCACGATGGAGTGGATTACCGGCACAAAATTAACCGATTTAGAAAAAATTCGCGCCCAAGGATTAGATGCCTCCCATTTAATTGAAGTGGGAGTAGAATGTTCTTTACGTCAACTGCTAGAAAATGGTTTTTTCCATGCCGATCCTCATCCAGGTAATTTACTGGCTTCTCAAGAGGGCAAATTAGTGTATCTCGATTTTGGGATGATGAGCGAAGTCAAGCCTTATCAACGCTATGGGTTAATTGAGGCAATCGTGCATTTGGTAAATCGAGATTTTTCTGGTTTAGCCCATGATTATGTCAAGTTAGATTTTCTGACTCCAGATACGGATTTAACTCCCATTATTCCGGCTTTAGCGCAAGTTTTTAATGATGCTTTAGGGGCTTCTGTGGCGGAGTTAAACTTTAAGCGAATTACGGATCAATTGTCTAAGGTGATGTATGATTACCCTTTCCGAGTTCCGGCTTATTACGCTCTGATCATCCGTTCTCTAGTGACGTTAGAAGGAATTGCGATTAATGTTGACCCTAATTTTAAGGTGTTGAGTAAGGCTTATCCTTATGTAGCGAAGCGATTGTTAACCGATCCGGCTCCAGAGTTACGATCTTCGCTGCGAGATTTGTTGTTTAAGGAGGGGAGTTTTCGTTGGAATCGGTTAGAGAATTTATTGAGAAATGCGAGAAATAGTCAAGATTATGATTTGGATCTGGTGGTGAATCAAACTCTTGATTTTCTGTTTTCAGAACGGGGAGAAATGATTCGTGATCGCCTAGTAGATGAAATTGTGAAAAGTGTGGATACCTTGGGGCGCAAAACCTTGGCTAATCTCACGGAGCGGTTGCGCCAAACGGTAGGATTGAATGGTAAAAATTCTCCTTCTGTGGTGTCGGTGATTAGCGTGGAAGAGCAAACAAATCTAGAGCATATACAACGGATTTGGGACATTCTCCAAGAAACCCAAGGATTTGATCCAATGAAGATTTTACCCCTCGTTCCTAGAATTCTTTTCAAACCGGAAACTCAGCAAATGGGACAACAAATTGCTAGTGGGTTATTTCAACGGGCAATGGCTCGATTTATTCGAGAAATTCTGCTCAGTGAAGACTGGAATCACGAAATTCCCGTAAAAACTGGTAGCTTTCCTCTCTCTTTACCTCCGAGTCGCTAAATGAGGATTTTTTTGGCGTTTTGAGGCATAATCAATAGCCAAAGGTCTCTAAGAGGAAATTTTCATGGTGAGTGTTTTGGGTTGGCGATCGCTAATCCTATCGATCCTATTTTCTCTGAGCTGGTCTCTGGTGGCAAGGAGCGATACTGAGATTGATCAGCTACTGTTTGAATGTGTGGTGAATACAGGTTCAACTCCTGTGCCCTTATCCTCAGAGGAGGCGACAGGGGAAACCCTGGAAAAGTTGAGAGTTTCTGGGTTTAAGTTGGTGGGGAATACGGTGTTTTCTCAGGATACATTAAGTGAGGCGATCGCTGACTTTACTGAGCGTGAGATTTCTTTTGTGGAACTGATAGAAGCAGTATCTCGGATTACCCAAAAATATAATGACCAGAGATATATTAATTCCTCTGCTATTCCCTACCCGCAAAAAGTGACTGATGGAGTGGTGAAAATTGCGGTGATTGAAGGAGGATTAGGAAGTATTTTTTTGACTCGGCAGGGAAAAGGGAGACTGTATCCTGATTATATTTGCGATCGGGTGGCGATCGCCGTTAAACCCTTTGCATTAGGCTACTTAGGCAGATTGTATGAAGCGCAGAATTACGAATTAGAAAAAGCTAAAATTTATCCTGAAAAAGGAATGGCGATCGCTCAATATCTTAACCTCTATGCCCCCGAAATCGTCTATCAATGGCTTGACAGTTTATAGCAAGATGTGAATGAAAATTATCAGAATTATGGTAACACAATATATTGGAATATCGGAGTATTTTCTCAGAGAAGCTAGAGAAATTTTTAGCGTTACATCCCGATATCAATACCTTAGTTTTTGTTTGAGATGGACAACTCCGTAATGTTCCGATGGCAACTCTTTATGATGGAGAAAGATACTTAGTTGAAAAATATGCGATCGCCATTCCTCCAGGCTTAAATTTACTAACACCACGCTCTTTAAATTCCCCTACTCGGCGTGAGGATATCGGGAAAATAGCTGCCAAGTGTGCCAAGGGAGTTTCTGGAGGAGCTCATCTTGGGCGAATTTGCCGTGCGCTGGGTGCTCCTAGGGGGCGATAATAGTCGAGCCAATGGCTGATCGCCGATTGTCCTAAATCCGGTTCACAGGGTAAAGCTCCCGATAATTTTACCGTTGGGCGTTGTCCTTCTTCGCCCACCTCTAGTTTCACCCGAAACCCCTGATGCTCTAAATCACCCTCTAATTCTAAAACCACTAATTTTCCCATGGGTTCCTGTTCCTCCGGCTCTGAAGTTCAGATCAGTATTCTCTCTCCTATAGGGTTCTCAGATTTTAGGGGGGATTTTTCTGCCAACTTTACAAAAGTTTACAATTAAGGCAAAATGTCAGGGGGCGATCGCCCCAATCCAGAGATTGCCAGTTCTAGCCCCTAAAGCTAGAATCATGTGTGCATTCGGCTCTTTAACACCATTGATTTAACTTATCTGAGGAGGGAAACGTGACCACTATTAGAGTAATTCCAACCAGTGCTGCCGGTTCAACCATGGGAATTAACGTCATTATCCGGCTCTTATTTGACTATCGCCCTCATCTGATCAAACTGTTTAGAATCAAAAGACAGGATTACTCTATTACCCGCTACACCTTCATCGCCGTTTTCCGGGAACCTGGCTCCATCGGAGAACTCGTCGCCTTCATCAATGAGTGGGGAACTGCCAGCGGCAATGGGGAAGACAATACCGCAGAAACTTACGGGTTTTCGGAAATCATGACCACAATTAACCAGCTAAAAATTCGCCTGTTAACCGTAGATTGGCATACAGAAATTCATGAAGGATGGAAACATAAACTCGAAGTGCGCCATGATCCCACTGTCCTCAAATACCGGCTGGGAGATTGGGAAGGATGGCTTCTCGAACAAATCGACACTCCTTGGTTTCCCATGCAACATCTCCATGAAGATGACCTAGATTTCCGGTGGATGGAACACGACTAATTGATTCATGGGAAATAGGTAATGGGTTATTTCCTATTTCCTGTTGCCTCAAGAGCGAGGGCGAAATTCAACGACATTCTCTTTAATTTGAATATCATATTGGCTAAAGAAATCATGACCGAGTAAGCCAATTTCCATGCCTGGGGCAATGGCTACGGGTACGTTAGTAACCATGGCTCCATTAACGTTGATAGACTCTACATAACCAATTTCAAATTCTACTTGGGAACCGTCGGCGATGATAGTGGTCACGGAATCAACTGTCTTCACCTTAAGTGCTTCAGCCATTTTTTGGGTAATCAGAGTACCGCTGGCTCCAGTGTCTACAATCATATCAAATACTTGGTTGCCATTAAAGGTAACTCCAATCACTGGAATTCCTCCTAAACGAACTTTAATGGGTGCTTGAAAAACCCCAGGACTTTGAATACGAGGACGGGGCACAGAAGTACCTTCACATACACCTGTCAAAGGAATGGATCTCCCTGTAGAAGTGACCATAAAACAGCCGTGGACTTCTTGAGCGGTAGCGACTCCGGGAATGGAGATTAGGCTGATTACCAGAAGCCACCCATAAGAGTTTCCTGATGGTTTTTGCATAGGCGTTTTTGTTGTTAATGATACTAAATCTAAGTGAGAAAGTATCTTCTCTGATGTACCACGGAGATACGGAGTACATCAGAGAATAGGGTTAAGGTTGAGCGTTAGGGAGTGGGTTGTCCCCAGTTACCCGATAAGCTATAGTTTAAACTTAACATTTTTAACCACAGACCTGGATAGCGATCGCCCATCCATCCAGCGCACCATTGCGTGAACTGGGGAAACCACGGACGCAGGAGGCTATGAACGAGCGCCTCACGGGTAAAGCTGGTATAAGTGCCTAGCCATCGCCATAGATCTTGGGGGCCAGCTAATTGCCAAATCCACCAGAGCAGCCGGGGATTCTGGAGAGCGGCTTTAATGGCTAATCGATTAAATAATCCCCAGGTGGTACGGTCTTTGATAAAGGTATCAGCGACTTCGGGGGGTTCATCTGCTAATAACCCAAAGAAGGTATTTAAAACAGAATTAATCATTTGGGGGGGAAGTTGGCGGTGGGTGGGAACAATCATTCCTTTAGAAAAGAGCCAGGTAACGGCTGTGTTGTCTTGGTAGGCGCGAATGGTATTGAGGTGTTTGGCTTGGAGAAGGTCATATTTGAGGGCGATATCAAGCAATGCTGTTAATCGGGGTAGGTTGCGAACGAGGGAGCCAAATCCGGTGAATACTAAGGGGGATTGGAGAGAGGCTGCATCGCCAATGGCTAAGATTCGATTGGTGGCGATGGTGCGATCGCTCTTGCCTAAGCTAAAATGACCCGGAATATAGCCAAAAGTCGCTTTTTTCCACACTAACTGGTCTAAGTCACACCGTCGATATTCTGGTAAAATCGTAAAGAAATCCTCATACATTTCTAGCAAAGATCCCGGATTATCCGGATGCACTTGATGATAGTGAAATAGATAAAAGGTTAATTCTTCCCCCGGTCCAGGAAAGAGTTCCCAAATTAGCTGTCTTCCCCTAGAAATATCGCCATGGCTGTTGAGGACATCGCCATATTTTGAGTCCCAAACCCCAGGTTCAAATCCCCCATCGATGATCGCTCCTACGGTAGGACAAACACTATCAAATGTGCGCTTTCCGTTGAGTTGCCACGCGATGGGCGACGCGGTTCCCATGGCATCAATGACTAATCTCCCTTGCACTTTCGTGGTCTTTTGGGTGGGTAAATGGGTTACGGTTACGCACACACCATTGGGCGCTATTGCTGCGGATTGAAATTCTGTTTCTTCCCAAATTTCTCCTCCTGCTGCGCGGAGTTTTTGGGCGCAATGATGGAGTAGCTGATCTGTGGCGATCGCAATGTTCAACACTTTTGGCGTATGCAACACTTTCGCTTGTAAATGGGGCGGATTATTGCCATCGAAAAATTTGTTAAATCCATCTACATATTCCCTCGCAATTACTGCTTCAAACTCGGCTGCTGTAAATAAGCCCAAATCAATCAGCCGCTGCGCTTCATCTCTGGAAATATTCCATTCCCGGTTCATCCGTCCAAACGGCAAACGTTCGATTAATAAGACTCGATAGCCTTTCTCAGCCATGACTGCGGCATGGAGAGCACCTAGAGCGCCGCCGATATAAATTAAGTCATAAGTATTGGGTTCTGCTAAAGGGGTTTCTTGAACGAGAACCACTGGATTCGGGGTTTGCGGATAACGCACGCGATCGCGCCACCGTTTTTCCCACCAGTATACTCGTTGTAAATCATACTCTCCCTTCGGCATTTTCTGGAAATAATGCACCGTTTGCGGATAATAAGGCGCTAAGGCAGTAAATATCGACTCCTGAGCAAGATCAATCTCTGGTGGTTCGGGATAGCGAGGGGGAAACTGTTGTTGGATCTCAGTTTTGAGATGATTGACTACTTGCCGTTCTTGGGAAATCGGCGTTGTTGACCACCGAAACAGTTTCAAGTAAGTGGTACGTTGTACTGACCAGATAAAGATTGATAAAGGATCGGGATCTGATAACTGAAGGCGAAAACCATCTGGGGTGAGTAACTTCTGGCCTTGAGGGGGAGTGTACTCCTGCTGCAACCAGGTGAGCACAATGGAGGAATTGGATTGGGGAATTTCTAGGTAGAGGAGTTCTTTCATAGACTCAAGCGGCCAGATTTAAACAGAAAGGGGTTGACAAAAACAAAAAATGGGTTATAATTCCGGTTACATGATTAAGATATTGTTACAAAAGTTTACACTATTCTCATTCTTCTTTTCCGCAAGCCAAGGCAATTTGCGCTAACCATGAAGTACCCGATTCCCCAGCACTTTCAAGATATCATAGCTCTGCAACAGGAACCTGTAGATGAAGAAATGGTAGCAGTGGCGATCGCCGGAGTGATTAAAATTTCTCGTTTAGAAGGCCGATCCTTAGAAGACCTCATTCAAGAAACCTTAGCCGACGATGGACTCCTCGATCTTTCCCAGCGCACTTGGCTCAGTGATGTACTCACCCACGCATGGCATCTAGAACTATAGATCCCCCCTCTCTAGCACAGCAGAGGAGGATCTTCATTACATCACTTGGCGCTGTAATACACAGAACCTAAAAAAAACAGGTTTTACGATAGTTTCTTACCCTTGATTCCCTGGGACAAGTAAGGTGATTATGGTTGCAGGGCCATAAGCATTTTCTAGATGGCTATGGATATGGGATAAACCGGGGTATTGAAGATTGACTTCCACTAATTTACCAGATTTCTCCCGATTTCTCACCCCAATTTCTTCTCCCGAATTGCTACAATCAAAACGCCATCCCAGATCTTGAAAACCCATGATACTCTACTATAATCCTAAAGCTGACCTCCCTTCGGCCGAAGACCTCCCCGACTCCGACGACACCCCTGTGGATAACGAACTACAAGATTTAATTCCTAGCTTGCTCAAAGCGATGCTTGCGCTCATTTGGTCAGAACGAATGGATTGGTTTTTTGGAGTCGATATGGGCATCTATTACGATCCCAGCGAACCAGCCATTGTCCCGGATGGATTTCTGAGTATAGGAGTCCCTCGAATTGTTGATACCAATTTACGCCTATCCTATCTTCTCTGGAAAGAACCCCAAGTGCCCACTCTAGTGTTAGAAGTAGTCTCTCAAACACGACGGAAAGAATATACGCAAAAGAAAGAAGAATACGCCCAATTGGGAATATTATATTATGCGATTTACAACCCCTTACGGAAAAGACAACCGAGGCTAGAAATCTATCAATTACAAGGAGGAGAATATCAGCTGCTCTCAGGAGAAGAACCCTTCTGGTTACCTGGAATTAATTTAGGAATCGGTAGAGGGGAAGGAACCTATCAAGGAATCACTAGAGAATGGTTATATTGGTACAATGAGCAAGGAGAGCGCTATTTAACTCCAGAAGAGCAATTATTCTCCGCAAGGCAACAAACTTTAGCAGCACGGCAACAAGCTCGTGAATCTCAGGAACAAGTCGCCAAATTGGCTGAAAAACTGAGGGAATTAGGAATTGATCCCAGTAGCTTGGGTTAAAGAATAAAAACCCATACTATTGCTATGATCGAAGTGCTGTTTCATCATTGGAAAACCCATGATACTCTACTATAATCCTAAAGCTGACCTCCCTTCGGCCGAAGACCTCCCCGACTCCGACGACACCCCTGTGGATAACGAACTACAAGATTTAATTCCTAGCTTGCTCAAAGCGATGCTTGCGCTCATTTGGTCAGAACGAATGGATTGGTTTTTTGGAGTCGATATGGGCATCTATTACGATCCCAGCGAACCAGCCATTGTCCCGGATGGATTTCTGAGTATAGGAGTCCCTCGAATTGTTGATACCAATTTACGCCTATCCTATCTTCTCTGGAAAGAACCCCAAGTGCCCACTCTAGTGTTAGAAGTAGTCTCTCAAACACGACGGAAAGAATATACGCAAAAGAAAGAAGAATACGCCCAATTGGGAATATTATATTATGCGATTTACAACCCCTTACGGAAAAGACAACCGAGGCTAGAAATCTATCAATTACAAGGAGGAGAATATCAGCTGCTCTCAGGAGAAGAACCCTTCTGGTTACCTGGAATTAATTTAGGAATCGGTAGAGGGGAAGGAACCTATCAAGGAATCACTAGAGAATGGTTATATTGGTACAATGAGCAAGGAGAGCGCCATTTAACTCCAGAAGAGCAATTGTCATTGGCACAGCAACAGATTGCACAATTGACAGCGAAACTGAGAAGTTTGGGTATCGATCCCAATACCGATCGCTGAAGTATGGCAGGTTGAAGCACACGGAAGAGGGCAATCCTCCTCATCTCCCCAAAAACATTCAGAATAGTATAGACAAATTCCTACAGATGCTATACAATGGCATATTGTCGCCAAAAAAGGGAATTCATCCCTGAGTTACTCTAATCAGGGACTCTTGTCTCGATTCGGATACTGAGCCATCACGCGCTTAAGTCCAGGCGTTATGCATAGAAAATCCTGGTTCAATCTCTAAAACCAGGCGATCTCAAGTTTTAAGGTCAATTGCCTTAATCCCCCATGCTCAGTCAACCCTCTCCCTCTTGTCCTCACCCGATAAGTGGTAGGTTGCTCTGAGAAAAGAGGCTGAGGGCGATCGCCCTCAGACAAACCAACCCCCTTTCCTGGGTTGAAACATTGCTAGTAAACCAAAAAGGAGACTACCCCACCCGTGTCTGTAGGGATTCTCGGCACCAAGCTCGGCATGACCCAAATCTTCGACCTAGAAGCAGGAACCGCCATTCCTGTCACCGTCGTCCAAGCGGGGCCATGCACCGTCACCCAAATCAAAACCCAAGAAACCGACGGTTACACCGCCATCCAACTCGGATACAAAGCCATCCCCAAACGGCGGCTCAATCGACCCGAAATTGGACACCTAGAGAAATCTGGGGCAATAGCGGGAGAAACCGGACTACGGCACCTGCGGGAATATCGCAGCGATGCCGTCCTCCCTTACGAACTCGGCCAAGAACTCAAAGCCGATATCTTTAGCGAAGGACAAATCGTCGATGTCATCGGTAAAAGCATCGGACGGGGCTTTGCCGGTTACCAAAAGCGCCATAACTTCCGTCGTGGCCCCATGGCTCACGGTTCCAAAAATCACCGCCTCCCCGGATCAACCGGAGCAGGCACCACCCCAGGGAGAGTATATCCCGGCAAACGGATGGCTGGGCGAAAAGGCAATGCCCGAATTACCATCCGCAAACTCAAAATCGTCCGAGTGGATGTGGAGCGCAACCTACTGCTCATTAAAGGTTCAGTCCCTGGAAAACCAGGAACGCTCCTGAGTATTGCTCCCGCCAAGCAAGTGGGGCGTTAATCCCAGCCGCTTTAGACAAGGTAAAGATTGAACTATGGTTAGTTGCGTAAAAAAAGATTGGCAAGGAACGGAGGTGGGAGAAGCCACCCTCGAACTGAAAGTAGCCAAAAAAGAAACCGCCGCCCATATTGTCCACCGGGCACTAGTGCGTCAACTCAATAACGGTCGTCAAGGGACAGCTTGCACCAAAACCCGTGCCGAAGTGAGAGGGGGTGGACGCAAACCGTGGCGGCAAAAAGGCACTGGCAGAGCCAGAGCCGGTTCCATTCGGTCTCCCCTGTGGCGAGGCGGTGGGGTCACCTTCGGTCCCAAACCCAGAAGCTATGAGACCAAAATGAATCGCAAGGAGCGCCGTTTAGCCCTGACTACAGCGTTGATGAGCCGCACCAGTGACTTGGTAGTAATTGAAGAATTTGGCGATCGCCTAGAGCGTCCCAAAACCAAAGAGTTACTCGCCGCCATTAGCCGTTGGGGAGCAAACACTACAGATAAAGTGTTGCTGATTATCCCCGAACGCCATGAAACAGTCTACCTCTCCGCTCGCAACGTCCCCAGAGTCAAACTGATCCTCGCCGATCAACTCAACATCTACGACTTGATCAACGCCAACAAAATTATCGCCACCGCTTCTGCCCTAGAAAAAATTCAGGAGGTCTATGGTGAGTAAACCCCCCGTTCTCGAAAACAACCGCCACCTCCCCGATCTGATTCGCCGTCCCATCGTCACGGAAAAAGGAACCCGACTCCTCCAAGACAACAAATATGTTTTTGAAGTAGTCCTCCAAGCAACCAAACCGGAAATCAAAGCCGCCATTGAAAGCCTATTCCAGGTCAAAGTCAACAAGGTGAACACCTATCGAACCCCTCCGAAAAAACGCCGTGTTGGGCGCTTTAGTGGGTACAAACCCCGATACAAACGGGCGATCGTCACCTTAGCTCCCGACGACAAAATCGTCCTCTTCCCAGAAGTGTAAAGCGTGACACTTGGTTTTATTCTCTCATCCCCCAATTCCTTGCTATGGGCATTCGATCCTACAAACCCTATACCGCTAGTACAAGGCAACGAAGTGTCTCCGACTTCGCCGAAATTACCAAAGACAGCCCCGAAAAATCCCTGATCGCCAAAAACCACCGGGTAAAGGGACGCAACAACCGAGGGGTGATCACCTGTCGTCATCGCGGTGGAGGACACAAGCGACGCTATCGCATCATCGACTTCCGTCGCAACAAATTCAATATTCCTGCCCAAGTCGCGGCGATCGAATACGATCCCAACCGCAATGCTCGAATTGCCCTGCTCTATTATGCCGATGGCGAAAAGCGCTATATTCTCCATCCCAAAGGACTAGAAGTGGGAATGACAGTAATCTCTGGCGAAAGCGTTCCCATTGAAGTAGGCAACACCATGCCCCTGGGGAATATGCCCCTAGGAACTAGCGTTCATAACATCGAACTGGTACGTGGAAAAGGCGGGCAAATTGTCCGCGCCGCTGGCGCTACCGCTCAAGTAGTCGCCAAAGAAGGGAACTTCGTAACCGTGCGGTTGCCTTCTACGGAAGTGCGGATGATTCGCCGGGAATGTTACGCCACCATTGGCCAAGTAGGAAATGTGGAAGCCCGTAACATTAGCTTAGGAAAAGCAGGGCGGACTCGCTGGAAAGGTCGCCGTCCCCAAGTCCGAGGCAGCGTGATGAACCCCGTCGATCATCCTCACGGAGGCGGAGAAGGACGAGCGCCTATTGGTCGCAGTGGGCCAGTTACGCCTTGGGGCAAACCCGCTTTGGGGGCAAAAACGCGGAAAAAACACAAAGCCAGCGATCGCCTCATTGTCCGTCGTCGTCGTCGTACCTCCAAACGCGGACGCGGCGGTCGTCAATCCTAACCGTTCTCTATGGAGTTGGTATGTCTCGTTCCCTCAAAAAAGGCCCCTTCGTGGCCGATCATCTCTTGACCAAAATCGAAAAACTCAATGATCGCGGCGAAAAACAAGTGATCAAAACTTGGTCCCGCGCCTCCACCATTGTGCCCCAGATGATAGGTCATACCATCGCCGTCCATAACGGCCACCAGCACGTTCCCGTCTTTGTCACCGAACAAATGGTGGGACACAAACTAGGGGAATTTGCCCCCACTCGAACCTATCGAGGCCATGCCAAGAGCGATAAAAAAGCTCGCCGATAAGTCGTTGACTGCCCCTGACTCAGGATCAAAAAAACAATGGCAATCGATACTTCTGTAGAAACTCACGCGATCGCACGGTACATCCGTATGTCTCCCCATAAAGTCCGTCGAGTCCTAGACCAAATTCGGGGAAAAACCTATCGAGATGCCCTGATCATCTTAGAATTCATGCCCTACCGTGCCTGCGACCCGGTACTCAAAGTTTTGCGATCGGCAGTCGCCAACGCCGAACACAATCGAGGACTCGACCCCAAAACCCTAGTAATTAGCCAAGCCTTCGCTGACGGCGGCCCAGCCCTCAAACGCTTCCGCCCCCGTGCCCAAGGACGAGCTTATCAAATTCGTAAACCCACCTGCCACATCACCGTGGCAGTGGCTCCCGAAGCAGCCGATAACTAACTCTACCGTCGATTAATCGAGAGGATGATCCTGTGGGACAAAAAATACATCCAGTGGGGTTACGTCTAGGCATCACCCAAGAGCACCGCTCTCGTTGGTTCGCCGATGCCAAACACTACCCAGGAATCTTACAAGAAGACTTTAAGATTCGGAAATATGTAGAAAAACAACTCAATAATGCCGGAATTTCCCAAGTCCGCATCGAGCGTAAAGCTGATCAAATTGACTTAGAAATTCATACCGCCCGACCGGGCGTAGTCGTCGGTCGTCAAGGCAGCGGCATTGAAACCCTACGCACTAGCTTACAAAAAGAAATTGGGGATGCCAATCGCCAAATTCGCATCAACGTCATTGAAGTCAGTCGCGTTGATGCCGACTCTGGACTATTAGCCGAATATATCGCCCAACAGCTAGAACGTCGGGTTTCCTTCCGTCGTGTCGTGCGCCAAGCCATCCAACGGGCCCAACGAGCCGGCATCCAGGGAATCAAAATTCAAGTGAGTGGCCGTCTCAATGGGGCAGAAATTGCCCGCACCGACTGGACTAGAGAAGGGCGGGTCCCCCTTCATACCCTCCGGGCAGACATTGACTACGCCTACCGCACTGCCCAAACCATCTACGGCATCTTGGGCATTAAAGTTTGGGTGTTTAAAGGAGAAATTATTCCCGGACAAGAGGAAACCCCTCCCCCAGGTCCAACCCCCAATCGTCGTCGAGGCAATCGCCGTCGGCCCCAATTTGAAGACCGTTCTAATGAGAATTGAGTCATAACACCATGTTAAGTCCAAGAAGAACAAAATTTCGGAAACAGCACCGAGGTCGCATGAAAGGGTTGGCCTTCCGTGGTAATGAGATTAACTTTGGAGAGTTCGGTCTCCAAGCCCTCGAACCTCATTGGATTACCTCCCGCCAAATTGAATCGGGCCGTCGCGCCATGACTCGGTATATTCGCCGGGGCGGAAAAATTTGGATTCGGATTTTCCCGGATAAACCGGTGACCATGCGTCCTGCGGAAACCCGGATGGGATCTGGAAAAGGAAACCCGGAATATTGGGTAGCAGTTGTCAAGCCAGGACGGATTATTTACGAGATATCTGGAGTTACAGAAGCGATCGCCCGTGAAGCCATGCGTCTAGCCTCTCATAAATTCCCCATGAAAACCAAGTTTTTAATGCGCGATGAGGAGGTGTAATTCCAATGGCCTTATCAAAAATTGCTGACGTAAGAAAACTAACAGACGCAGAAATTAATGCAGAAGTGGTCGCCATCAAACGACAACTGTTTGATTTGCGCCTCAAGAAAGCCACCGGACAAGGCAACGTGCAACCCCATCAGTTCCGTCATCTCCAGCACCGGCAAGCCCAACTGTTGATGGTAGAGAGGGAACGCCAATTATCAGCCCCTCTTGCTGCCGAACCGGAGGGAACCCCAGAAGGATCTACCCTAGCTGAACAGGAGAAATAGCCCATGGCTCTCAAAGAAAGAGTGGGTACGGTGATTAGTAATAAGATGCAAAAAACCGTCGTGGTCGCGATCGAAAACCGTAGCGCTCACCCCAAATACGGCAAAACTGTCGTCAAGACTAAGCACTATAAAGCCCATGATGAAGAAAATCAATGCCAAGAGGGCGATCGCGTCTTAATCCTCGAAAGCCGCCCCCTCAGTCGCACCAAACGTTGGATCGTCTCGAAAATCCTCGAATCCTCCCCCTAGGGGCACATTCACGTCGGACGTAATCCGAAACCATCCCCCCTCTCAATATTTAGGAGAAAATCGATGATTCAACAAGAAACCTATCTCAATGTAGCCGACAACAGTGGCGCTCGCAAGCTCATGTGTATCCGCGTCCTCGGCGGCAACCGCCGCTATGGCTCCATTGGCGATGAAATCATTGCCGTCGTCAAAGACGCTAACCCCAACATGGCAGTCAAAAAATCCGACGTAGTGCGAGCCGTCATCGTTCGCACTAAAAAAGCCTTGCGCCGTGATAGTGGCATGAGCATCCGCTTCGATGACAATGCTGCCGTCATCATCAACAAAGATGGTAATCCCAGAGGCACTCGTGTATTTGGCCCAGTAGCCCGTGAGCTACGAGATAAAAACTACACGAAAATTGTTTCCCTAGCCCCGGAGGTTTTGTAATGACCCAAACCTATCAAGGTAAACAAAAAAAAACAGGTCCAGTTTCCCACAAAATGCACGTCAAAAAAGGCGATACTGTTCAAATAATCGCTGGCAAAGATAAGGGCAAAGTGGGAGAAGTGCTACGGGCCCTCCCGAAAATGAGTAAAGTCGTAGTCAAAAACGTCAACGTGAGAACTAAGCACGTTAAACCAAGACAAGAGGGAGAATCTGGGCAAATCAAAACCTTTGAAGCCCCCATTCATAGTTCCAACGTCATGTTGTATTCCACCAAAGAAAAAGTCGCGTCGCGGATTAGTTATACCTTCAACGCCGAAGGAAAAAAAGTGCGAATGCTGAAAAAAACTGGGGAAATCATTGATTAAGGTTACAGGAAATCCTATGGTACAACCCCTCAAAACTCGATATCAAGAAAAAATCGTTCCCAAACTGATGGAGCAATTTGGGTACTCCAACATTCACCAAGTACCCAAACTAGAAAAAGTGACCATCAACCGAGGACTAGGGGAAGCCTCTCAAAATGCTAAATCCCTAGAAGCCTCCCTCAATGAATTGGCAATCATTACAGGGCAAAAACCTGTAGTCACTCGCGCCAAAAAGGCGATCGCCGGATTCAAAATTCGGAAAGGAATGCCCATCGGCATCATGGTTACCCTCCGCAACGAACGGATGTACGCCTTCCTAGACCGACTCATTAACCTCGCCCTCCCCCGGATTCGAGACTTTCGCGGCATTAGCCCCAAAAGCTTTGACGGACGAGGGAACTACAATCTCGGTCTCCGAGAACAACTGATCTTCCCAGAGATTGAATACGATCGCATCGACCAAATCCGAGGCATGGATGTTGCCATTACCACAACAGCCAAAACCGACGAAGAAGGCCGCGCCTTGCTCCGGGAAATGGGAATGCCTTTCCGGGAAAACTAAAGGAGTTTTATCGAGAGAGTAACGATGGCCGTAAACGACACAATCGCGGATATGCTCACCCGCCTTCGCAATGCCAACTTAGCTAGGCACGAAACCACACAGGTTCCAGCGACCAAACTCACCCGGAGTATCGCCCAAGTCCTCAAAGACGAAGGCTTTATCTCCCACTTTGAAGAAGTGGCAGAAGGAGTCAGAACGAACCTCCGCATTGTCCTCAAATACAAAGGAAAAAATCGCAATCCAATTATTAGCAAGCTCGAACGAGTCAGTCGCCCCGGCTTGAGAGTCTACAAAAATCGCAAAGAACTGCCCCGCGTCTTAGGCGGCATCGGTATTGCCATTATTTCTACCTCTCATGGCATCATGACTGACCGAGAAGCCCGTCGCCAAGGCATTGGCGGTGAAGTGCTTTGCTACGTTTGGTAACTATCCACCCCCCAGAACAACCAGCAACAGCATCATGTCTCGAATTGGTAAACGTCCGATTAACATTCCTGACAAAGTAACCGTGACCATCGCCGGTCAACAGGTTTCCGTCAAAGGGCCGAAAGGCCAACTAGACCGACTCCTGCCTTCAGAAGTGAGTGTCGAGCAAGGGGAAAAAACCCTCGTGGTCAAACGGCGAGACGAATCCCGTCGCGCTCGTGCTTGTCACGGGCTATTCCGCAACCTGATTTTTAATATGGTAGAAGGAGTGTCTAAGGGCTTTGAAAAGCGCCTCGAACTCCAAGGAGTAGGCTATCGGGCCCAGTCCAAGGGCAAGAGCATCACCTTAAACGTGGGTTACAGCAACCCCGTAGATATTGAACCCCCCGAAGGAATTCAATTTGCTGTAGTAGACAACACGGGCAAACCCGTACCCCAGGGAACCTTCTTGGTGGTCAGTGGCATTGACAAAGAAGCCGTAGGCAATATCGCCGCTAAAATTCGCGATGTCCGTCCCCCAGAAGTCTATAAGGGCAAAGGAATTCGCTATTCCGGCGAAGTGGTCAGACGTAAAGCCGGTAAGACCGGGAAGAAAAAATAGCCATGAAACGTACAAGACAAGAATTCAGGCAGCGTAGACACCACCGCATTCGTAAAGTGGTTACCGGGACTCCTGAGCGTCCCCGATTAGCAGTGTTTCGCTCCAACAACCATATCTACGCTCAGGTCATTGATGATACCCGTCATCATACCTTGGTCGCCGCTTCTACCCTAGAGCCAGAAATTAAGACCCAGGTCAACGCTGTCGGCAGTAATTGCGCTGCTTCAATTCAGGTGGGCAAAGCGATCGCCCAACGCGCCATCAGTCAAGGCATCTCCAAAGTCGTCTTCGACCGAGGTGGCAACCTCTACCATGGCCGCGTCAAAGCCCTCGCGGACGCAGCCCGCGAAGCCGGACTAGACTTTTAGACCCCACCCCCAAAATCATGGAAGAAAAAGATAAAAAAGGCAAATCCAAGAAAAGCAACCGCACCCGGGAAAAAGAACCCGAATGGCAAGAGCGCGTCGTCCAAATCCGCCGGGTGACCAAAGTGGTTAAAGGTGGTAAAAAACTCAGCTTTCGGGCGATCGTCATCGTCGGCAACGAACGCGGCCAAGTCGGCGTAGGCGTAGGCAAAGCCAGCGACGTGATCGGAGCCGTCAAAAAAGGCGTTTCCGATGCCAAAAAACACCTCATTACTGTCCCCCTCACCAAATCTAACTCCCTGCCCCACCCCTCCACCGGAGAAGCCACCGGCGCAAGAGTCATGATGCGACCAGCAGCCCCTGGAACAGGAGTAATCGCTGGGGGATCAGTGCGTACCGTCCTCGAACTGGCCGGCGTTCGCAACGCCCTCGCCAAACAACTTGGCTCCAACAACCCCCTCAACAACGCTCGTGCCGCCGTTGATGCCTTATCTAACCTACGCACCTTCGCCGACATTGCCCAAGATCGAGGCATCTCCATTGAACAACTCTATGTTTAGCCCTCCCCTAAACAGATCACCCCAAGGACAACACCCATGAAATTACAAGACCTTGCCCCTCAGAAAGGCTCCAAAAAACGCCCTCGCCGGGTCGGACGCGGCATTTCCGCCGGCCAAGGAGCCAGTTGTGGTTTTGGCATGCGCGGACAAAAATCCCGTTCCGGTCGGGGAACCCGCCCTGGATTTGAAGGAGGACAAATGCCTCTGTACCGACGCGTTCCCAAACTAAAGCACTTTACAGTTATTAACAGACCACAGTACACTACGATTAACGTTCGTCAACTAGCTTCCCTGTCTGCTCATACTGAAGTCACCTTAGAGTCCCTCATGGACTTAGGCATTGTCACGACCAATGATGGCCCCCTCAAAATTTTGGGAGATGGTGAACTTGGTGTGGCGCTCCAAGTAAAAGCAGCCCAATTCACAGCTAATGCTCGGGCCAAAATAGAGCAAGCTGGAGGGAGTTGCCTGGTTTTAGACTCGGGAACGAAATCAGCCTCCTCCGAACCTTCGGAAGGGTAACCGCTCAAATTCATCCTACCATTCACCATCGTCATCGAGGTATCCCTTAATGACCGTTAGTCGAGACAAAACCCCAACTGCTCAAGAAACTTTTATCCAGATGGCTCAAGCTGCCGGTCTCAGAGGACGGTTGCTAGTCACCTTGGGATTGCTGATTTTAGCCAGATTAGGGGTATACGTCCCCGTAATCGGCATCGATCGCGCTCAATTTAGCCGCAATATAGAAGGCAGTCCCATTATTGGATTCCTAGACCTCTTTTCTGGAGGCGGGATTTCCCAATTGGGGATTTTTGCTTTGGGTATTCTTCCCTTCATCAACGCCTCAATTATCATTCAACTCCTCACCGCCGCCCTTCCCTCCTTAGAAGATTTACAAAAAAATGAAGGAGAAGCCGGACGGCGAAAACTTTCTCAAATTACCCGTTATGCAGCCCTAGGATGGTGTATTCTCCAAAGCGTTGGTATTGGATTATGGCTCAATAATGCTCCTGGAGTGGCACTCAATCCTGGGCCAACTTTTATTATCCAAACCGTTTTGGCTTTGAGTGCTGGCTCCATGCTAGTAATGTGGCTAGGGGAGTTGATTACTGAGCGGGGCATTGGCAATGGTGCTTCCTTGCTGATTTTTGTCAATATTGTCTCCACTTTACCCCGCTCTATTGGCCAAACAATTGAATTAGCTTCTAGCGGCGATAGCAACATTGTCGGGCGGACAGTCATTTTAGTGCTGGTGTTCCTGGTGATGATTGTGGGAATTGTGTTTGTTCAAGAAGGGACTCTGCGCATCCCCATTATTTCAGCTCGTCGCCAAGTCGGCAGAAAGCTTTATCTGGAAAAAAGTAGTTATTTGCCCCTACGCTTAAATCAAGGGGGCGTAATGCCAATTATTTTTGCCTCTGCTGTTTTGATCTTACCCGCCACTTTAGCAGAGTTAACCGGTATAGAAGCGATTCAACGGTCGGTTCAATATCTGAGTCCAGGAGGGATGCTTTATGTGCCTTTCTATTTGACAATGATTTTGTTTTTTAGCTACTTCTATGCTTCCTTGATTATGAATCCTGCGGATGTATCCCAAAATTTGAAGAAGATGGGTTCTAGTATTCCGACGATTCGTCCCGGAAAAGATACCACTGAATATATAGAGCAGGTTCTGAATCGCTTGACATTTTTAGGGGCAGTGTTTTTAGGGATTGTAGCGATTGTACCGACAGCAGTAGAAAGTGCAACACGCGTACCTACTTTTCAGGGTTTAGGCGCGACTTCTTTGCTGATTTTGGTTGGGGTGGCGATTGATACGGCTAAACAAATTCAAACTTATGTGATTTCTCAACGTTATGAAGGAATGGTGAAGAAATAGTGCCCAGGTTAATTTTTATCGGTCCTCCCGGTTCTGGAAAAGGAACTCAAGCAGGAAGATTGGCAAAATTGGCTCAGATCCCTCATATTTCTACGGGAGATATTCTGCGAGAAAGTGTGGCAAACCAGACTAAGTTGGGGCTAGAAGCAAAAGCTTATATGGATCGAGGAGATTTGGTTCCTGATGAGGTAGTTTTGGGCTTGGTGGAAGTACGTCTGCAACAGGAGGATGCTCGAAAAGGTTGGATTTTAGATGGGTTTCCCCGTACAGCAATTCAAGCAGAGGCTTTAGAGCGTTTGTTAGGCTTGAGCGATCAATGCTGTGATTGGGCAATTAGCTTGAAAGTGCCGGATGAGGTGTTAGTGGAGCGGTTGTTGTCTCGCGGAAGGGCGGATGATACGGAGGAGACGATTCGCCATCGTCTCAAAGTTTATCAGGAAGAAACTCAACCGTTGATTGATTTTTATGGCGATCGCCATCAACTCAAATCCATTGATGGCAATCAGTCCATTGAAAAAGTCACTCAAGATTTACAAGAGGCTCTCGCTACTCTCTCTTCACCCGGATGAAGATGAATTTAAGAGAAGATCTAAACCAGAAAAATTTGATAAGATCTGTAAAGGCCCCGGAAATTTTGTTTCCGGGGTGCTCTCATGGAAAGGGGTTACCCTAACCACTCCCTGTTGCATTGAGGATTGAACCATTGGCTAAACAAGACCTGATTGAAATGGAAGGACAAGTAACGGAATCCTTACCCAACGCGATGTTTCGTGTAGACCTGGATAATGGGTTTAATGTCTTAGCTCATATTTCCGGTAAAATTCGCCGAAACTACATCAAAATTCTGCCCGGCGATCGCGTAAAAGTCGAACTGACTCCCTACGACTTAACTAAAGGCCGGATCACCTATCGACTCCGAAAAAAATAGACTCATTTTCTCCCTTCACCTCGTTTGACAAAACCCAAGTAAAACTGATAAGATGTTATATTTGTAGACATTGAGAAAAAGGACATGAAAGTCCGAGCCTCTGTGCGTAAAATCTGTGAAAAATGCCGTATTATCCGCCGAAAAGGTCGGGTAATGGTCATCTGTTCTAATCCAAAACATAAGCAGCGTCAAGGTTAACCCCCAGCCCCAGGGGTTGAAGCTAAAACAGCTCAATCCCTCTGCAGGGAAATGACGTAGTTAAATTGTTCAAGACGAGGGAGAAAAAGTGTGGCACGAATTGCTGGTGTAGACCTACCGCGAGACAAGCGGGTGGAGATAGGTCTAACCTATATCTATGGGATTGGTTTAAGCCGATCTCAAAAGATTTTAGCGGAAACCGGAGTCAATCCAGATACTAGAGTAAAGGATTTAACCGATGCCGATATCGTTGCCTTAAGAAGCGCCGTAGAAACCCAATATCAAGTAGAAGGGGATCTCAGACGCTGGGAAGCAATGAATATCAAGCGCCTGATGGACATCGGTACCTATCGAGGTAGAAGACATCGGATGGGATTACCCGTGCGGGGACAACGCACTCGTACCAATGCTCGCACCCGCCGTGGAGTACGGCGCACAGTCGCAGGTAAGAAGAAAGCGGCTGCTAAGAAATAAACACCTAGCTCAATCCCCTTTCTGGAGGGAAAAAGACAGTCAGTCGCCCTCAGAACCAAAAACCCGGCCAAACCCTCTCAGGGCAAAATCATTATGGCACGACCGAAAAAAACAGGAACCAAAAAACAAAAACGCAATATTCCTAACGGTGTTGCTCACATTCAATCCACCTTCAACAACACCATTGTCTCGATCACAGCCCCCAATGGAGACGTAATCTCCTGGGCTTCAGCCGGATCAAGTGGATTTAAGGGTGCGAAGAAAGGCACTCCCTTTGCGGCCCAAACCGCCGCCGATAGTGCTGCCCGTCGAGCAATCGATCAAGGAATGCGCCAAATCGAAGTGATGGTGAGTGGTCCCGGATCGGGACGCGAAACGGCTATTCGCGCCCTACAAGGCTCGGGATTAGAAATTACGCTCATCCGAGATGTAACCCCCATTCCTCATAATGGGTGTCGCCCTCCAAAACGGCGGCGAGTCTAAGGAAAGGTTCCCTTCTGTCACCAAGAGTGCAGAAGAGACAAGCCAACTCCAATAACAAAAAAACATCTAGGACAGTTATATAGAACTTTCCTAGAAATCAGGCGAAGGGAGGTGACTCTGTGGGGCAGTTTCAGGTTGAATGTGTAGAAAGCTATACCGAAAAAGATCAAAGTCAGTACAGCCGGTTTATTCTTGAACCCCTAGAAAGGGGGCAAGGAACAACGGTAGGAAACGCCCTAAGACGGGTGTTACTCTCCAATTTATCTGGAGCAGCCGTAACCTCCGTGCGAATTGCAGGAGTCAACCATGAATTTGCCACCATTCCTGGTGTTCGGGAAGATGTCTTAGAAATCTTGCTGAATATGAAGGAAATCATTGTCAAAAGCCATTCTCATCAACCTCAGATTGGTCGGTTGATGGCTACAGGTCCGAAGACGGTCAGAGCTAATGATTTTGATTTGCCTTCAGATGTGGAATTGGTTAACGGCAATCAAAAGGTGGCCACTTTGTCGGAAGGGGCAATCCTGGAGATGGAATTTCGGATTGAAACCGGGAAAGGATATCGGTCAGTGGACCGTAGTCGTGAAGAGGCAACGTCTTTGGATTTTCTCCAAATTGATGCCATCTTTATGCCGGTGTCTAAAGTTAATTATGTGGTGGAAGATGCCAGAGTTGGGGGATCGTTAGAACAAGATCGACTGATTCTCGATGTGACCACAAATGGGAGTTTGACTCCTCAAGAGGCGCTCTCTCAAGCATCAAGCATATTGGTAGATTTATTTAGTCCTCTCAAAGATATTACCTTTGAGCCGCTCAAGGATGAGCCGGAATTGACCGATGACCCCAATAGTCAGATTCCGATTGAGGAGTTGCAGCTATCGGTACGGGCTTATAACTGTCTCAAGCGAGCACAAATCAATAATGTATCTGACCTTCTAGATTACACCCAAGAAGATCTGTTGGAGATCAAGAACTTTGGCGCTAAATCGGCGGAAGAAGTGATTGAAGCGCTCCAACAACGATTAGGGATTACTCTACCCCATGAAAAGGCAAAGCCCTAAGACCCTCACCCCCAACCCTTCTCCCCAGAGAGAGGGGAGCGATGTTCAGATCGGATGCAGTCTGATCTGAGAAGGGATTTACTCCTGTCTAAACCTTGAAAAGTGGAATTGTGTTATGCGTCATCGTTGTCGTGTACCGAAATTGGGAAAACCGGCTGATCAGCGTAAGGCTCTGCTGAGATCTTTAACGACTGAGTTAATTCGTCATGGTCGGATTACTACGACTAAGACGAGGGCAAAGGCGGTTCGTAGTGAAGCAGAAAGAATGATTACTTTGGCGAAAGAGGGAACTTTAGCGGCTCGTCGTCAGGTGCTGGGATATCTCTATTTGAGTGGCAGTCCAGACCGGAAGGAGCATCGGCTGAAGAAAAAGCAACTGGTTCATGCTTTGTTTGAGCAGGTGCCTTCTCGTTATGGCGATCGCCACGGAGGATATACTCGTATCCTGCCCACAGTTCCTCGTCGCGGGGACAATGCGGAAATGGCGATTATCGAATTAGTCTAATTTGACCGGTTGGAGAGCATGGGCATGAGGAAATCTCCCTGGCAACTGAGAGACAATCAGGAGAGTTCTCAGGATCGTCATCGGATTGCCCTGGCCATCCAGTACCTGGGAACTCACTTCCAGGGATGGCAACGCCAAGGACAAGGAGAACGCACGGTACAAGAGGAAATCGAAAAGGCGATCGCCTCCGTCGTCAATCAACGGGTTCCCGTCATTGCCGCAGGTCGCACCGATACCGGAGTCCATGCTGCCGCCCAAATCGCCCACTTTGACGTTTTCGGGCCAATTCCCCCCCAACGGTGGGGCCCCCTCCTCAACAGTCGCCTCCCCCAAGACATCCTCATCCGAGGCTCAGCCCAAGTACCTGCCACCTGGCACGCCCGATTCTCCGCCCTGTGGCGGCGCTATCGGTACACCCTCTATACCCACCCCAACCCCAACTTGTTCGTGCGCCATCTCAGTTGGCATTACTATTACCACCCCCTAGATAGCCAACGCATACAAGCCGCTCTCGATCCTCTCCTGGGTCGCCATCACCTGGCTGCCTTTCATCGCGCCGGATCAAGCCGCCAACACTCCTGGGTAGAGATTCAAACCGCCCAATGCTCTATTCGCCCTCCCTTTGTGGTGATTGAAGTCCAAGCCAATGGCTTCCTGTACGGCATGATGAGGCTGTTAGTTGGGTTACTGGTCAAAGTAGGTACTGCCGAAATTACCCCCACAGAATTTACTCATCTGTGGCAAAACGAACGGCGAGATCTGGTAAAATACGCAGCTCCTGCCCAAGGATTATGCTTACTCAGAGTCGGTTACCCCGACTGTCCCTTTACTCCAGAGGTTTGGTTTGATACTCAGCCTCAGTTCCAATTGGGTTAAACCCTTATTTCTCAGAGATCACTCACTATGGCTAACCTACCCATTCATGTCGGACGCAGTCCGAAAACTTACCTTCCTCCCCAAAATAGCCTAGACCGCAAATGGTACGTCGTGGATGCGGCAGACCAACGGCTCGGTCGTCTAGCCAGCAAAATCGCCATGATTTTGCGGGGTAAAAATAAACCCATCTTTACTCCTCACATGGATGTTGGGGATTTTGTGGTGGTGGTTAATGCTGAAAAAGTTGTGGTGACGGGCAAAAAACGGGAGCAAAAACTCTACCGTCGTCATTCAGGCCGGCCAGGAGGGATGAAAACAGAAACCTTTGCTAAACTGCAAGCGCGACTGCCCGAACGGATTATTGAAACGGCGGTGAAGGGAATGTTGCCGAAAAATGCCCTCGGACGACAGTTGTTTACCAAGTTAAAAGTGTATGCGGGGCCAAAACATCCCCATGAAGCCCAAACCCCAGAGGTTTTAGAATTGAAGACGATACCAGGAGAAAATAACTAATGCAACCAACGGAATCACCTATTCATGTCGGACGCAGCACGAAAGATCGGGCTGTTTATTGGGGTACTGGCCGCCGTAAATCTTCTGTGGCGCGGGTGCGTCTGCTGCCAGGATCGGGAGAGCTGAAGATTAATGGGAAACCGGGAGATCTTTATCTCCAATTTAATCCTCAATATCTGAGTTTGGCGAAAGCGCCTCTGGAAACTCTGGGATTGGAGAATGATTATGATATCCTGGTGAGCGTTAAAGGAGGAGGCTTGACGGGGCAGGCTGATTCGATCCGCCTAGGGGTGGCGAGGGCTCTGTGTGAGCTAGATCCGGAAAATCGCCATCCTTTGAAAGTGGAGGGGTATTTGACTCGTGATCCGCGATCGAAGGAGCGGAAAAAGTATGGTCTCCGTAAGGCTCGTAAGGCTCCTCAATACTCGAAACGTTAGCATGAATAATCGTTCATTGTTCATTGATTTGGATGTTTTTAGAGCGGAGATGGTCCGCAATTGTTATGCCTAAACCTGAAATTCACCCTAAGTGGTATCCTGAAGCAAAAGTTTACTGTAATGGCGAGTTTGTGATGACGGTGGGTTCGACTCACCCGGAGTTGCACGTGGATGTTTGGTCTGGAAATCACCCGTACTATACGGGAACTCAGAAGATTATTGATACGGAAGGACGGGTAGAACGGTTCCAGAAGCGGTATAATTGGATGGGAAGTAAGGCTGGGAAAAAATAGCGTCATAGTCCCCTGTCTCTGTGGGTTGTAGGGGTTTTATCCTACAGCCAAATCCGTTCCCCTCAATGACAAACCCGATGAAGGACTTAAGACTATGGCTGAAGCTTATCTTCTGGAAAAATTGATTTCTGTTGAACAGACTTATCATGAGTTGACACGGCGCTTGGCGGATCCGGAGATTGCGACTGATCCAGCGGAGGTGCAGCGGGTGGCAAAGGCGCGTTCGTCTTTGTAGGAGGTGGTGGAGACTTATGAGATCTGGAAAAAGGCTCAGGTGGATTTGGTGGGCGCGCGGGAGATCTATAAGGAGTCTAGTGGCGATCGCGAACTTCAAGAAATCGCTGCCTTGGAGGTTCAGGAGCTAGAGACTCAGATCGA
>CAZTRW010000023.1:0-27398 GCA_964616725.1 uncultured bacterium | reverse complement strand
CTCCAAGAGGGGTTGAAACTGGAGCCAACTCGAATTGAGGCGTTGTTTGATTTGGGGAATGCTTATTACCAACTGAATCGTTGGAGTGAGGCGATCGCCCAATATAAGAAGGCGATTGAGCAAGATGCTCAGTTTTGGCCGGGAATTAATAATATTGGTTTGATTCTGTATGAACAGGGTCAAGTGGAGCAGGCGATCGCTCACTGGCGTAAGGCGGTTAGTATTGATGGGGAAGCGGCTGAACCTCAACTGGCTCTGGGGGTTGCTTTGTATATGCAAGGTGATCGCGAACAAGGTTTGCAAATTGGAGCGGCGGCTCTGAGACTCGATCCGAGCTATGCTGATTTAGAGTTTCTCAAGGTGAATCTTTGGGGCGATCGCCTCCTCACTGCTACCAAAACCTTTCTGGAAACCCCCACTATTCAAGATACTCTGGCCCAATTGGCTGATTCGGAACGTCTCCCACCTGCCCCTGGCCCCTAGTCCTTCAGTGTTATTGCCAACAGTGTAAAATGCTAGGGCGCGCCGCTGGCTGGGGAAAGATCTCTTGCAGTGCCTGTTGGCGCTTTTCCGGAGACTCCCTACTCATCTTCCATAGGGTCTCGTAAAAGAAGAAGGAAACCCCAGCCAATCCTTTTTGTCTCACTTGTGTCACCTGTTCCCGAATCTGAGTCATGGGAACAGAGCGATCTTTTAGACCACTCAACACCCCAATTCCTACGGGAATATGCTTAACTGCTATCTGGACTTCTGGACGCTTTAGCTCTTCCTGAAAGCGCTGTAGATCGTTTCGATACACTTGAATCAGTAATTCTTCGATCAACCCTTTTCTTTCCCAACTGAACCAATCTTGGAGATACTCGGTATAGGCAAAATGTTGGGGATTGGGAGAGAGGGAGATGATGGCATCGGGACGTTTGGCTTTCACGGCGGCGAATATCCGTTCCATCAGGGCTGTGATCCGATTGGCTCGCCACCGTATCCAGGTTAAATCTTGGGGGTTTTGAGGGGGCGATCGTCCTGGATTGTCCAACTGGTATAACTGGCGCGTATAAGCATCATAGCCCAGAGTCACAGGCAAGCCAAAATGATCGTCGAGTTGAATCCCATCCACCTCGTAGTTCGTTACCAACTCTGTGACTAAATCTACCATGAGCTGCTGCACTTGGGGATGAAATGGATTTAACCACACTCGCGGATGTTTTCCTTCCATCACCACTTGAGAACCATCAGCGCGACTGGTAATCCATTCTAGGTGTCGTTTCACTAGCTCAGACTCTGCCGGAGCCATTAACCCAAATTCGATCCAGGGCAGCACACTCATTTTCCGTTGATGGGACAGATCGATTAATTCTTGGAGCATATCTCGCTCAGTTAAACCGGGGAGATTGAGTACAGAGCGCCCTGTAGCCTGTTGGGCGATCGCACTGGGATAGAGAGTATAGCCATCGTTCCAAACTGTAGGATAAATAGTATTAAAATGAAAGCGATGGAGTTGTTCTAGGGCAGCTTTGAGGCGATCGCCAGAAAACAGGACATCACTATCGACATTGGTCAACCACACTCCCCGCAGTTCCGTCACGGGTAGGGGAGGACTTTGGGAAATCGCTGAAGGGATAAGCAACCCTAAAATCAACGCCAGAACGCATATTGGCACCGATAATAACCTCACTGCCCTCACTCCTAAGAGACTCTTAATCATCGGGCAATAAAGCTTTAATCTTATCGACAAACTCTTGATGGTCAATCACCGGTTTAGAGATATAACCATCAGCCCCGCTTTGTTGGAGAAAAGTTTCGCGATCGCCCTGCATCGCATGGGCAGTCACCAGAATAATCGGTAAATCCGGGCAATTCCCCTTAATCATCTGAGTAATCTTAATCCCATCCACGGATTTCCCCTGATAGACACTATTGGACAAAGAGACATCCATCAGAATAATATCCGCCTCTTTGCGGCTGACCATTTGCATCACTTCATCAACATTTTCGGTATGCTTAACGTTTAGACCTCCACGCTTCGTGAGAATTTTGGAGAAGACCCGTGCATTAATGGGATCATCTTCTACGATTAGAACAGTTTTCATGATGCTTTCTCTTGGTTTGAATTCCCGAATGGCTATTCATGCTAGCAAAGTCGAAACCTTTAGATTCCCAACGGCAAGAACCGTAGCTCGATACTACTCTATGGGACAACCCCTAGTCTTGTGCGTTTATCCCATAATGTCCACCTGCATTCTCATCTCACTCACCCTGATCACACCCCTCATTGACCCCTGTCAGTTTTAATGTCATCATCTACCATTTTACAAGAGAGACTCCCAACCATGACATACTCAACAATTTTGATAGTGGCGATGCTAAGGTTGACATGAGCTTCAACACCCCCTAGTCTTCTCCTGAATAGCAAAAATAGTCCCTTCTTGTTCACCCAACCCCTTAATTCCACCCATGACCAAACAACTCAGGCTCTTCAAGACAGAACAAATTATTCCGACCGCGTTGCACACGGAAATGGCACGGTCATACCTTGAATATGCCATGAGTGTGATTGTTGGTCGTGCTCTCCCCGATGTCCGTGATGGACTCAAACCCGTCCATCGACGGATTTTATACGCCATGCATGAACTCGGATTAACTCCCGATCGCCCCTATCGTAAATGTGCGCGGGTGGTTGGAGATGTGTTAGGAAAATATCATCCCCACGGCGATCAAGCCGTCTATGATGCCCTGGTACGGATGGTACAAGAGTTTTCTTGTCGCTATCCCCTCTTAGCCGGCCATGGTAACTTTGGCTCCGTCGATAACGATCCTCCAGCGGCGATGCGCTATACCGAAACCCGATTATCGCCCCTTAGCCATGAGAGTCTGTTAGCAGAAATTAGCGAAGCCACAGTAGATTTTATCCCCAATTTTGATAACTCTCAAGCGGAACCCGTAGTGTTACCCGCTCAACTACCGATTCTGTTGCTCAATGGTTGTTCTGGGATTGCGGTGGGGATGGCGACGAATATTCCCCCCCATAATCTGGGTGAAGTAGTAGAGGGACTGATTGCCTTGATTGATAATCCCCAACTGTCCGATGAGAAATTGATGGAAAAGATTCCTGGGCCAGATTTTCCCACCGGTGGGGTAATTACGGATCGAGCCGGGATTGAAAGTGCCTATCGCACCGGGCGGGGAAGTATTCCCTTGCGTGGGGTAGCGGTGATTGAGAAAATCCAACCGGGGAAACGGCGACGGGTGCGTGATTGTATTGTGGTGACTGAGTTGCCCTATCAGGTGAATAAGGCGGCTTGGATTGAGAAAATTGCGGAATTGGTCAATCAGGGGAAGTTAGAGGGGATTGCGGATATTCGGGATGAGAGCGATCGCACCGGAATGCGAGTGGTTCTGGAACTCAAAAATGATGCTCAACCCCAGAAAGTATTGGGTCATCTTTATCACCAAACGCCTCTACAAACTAACTTTGGCGCGATTTTTCTGGCGTTAGTTAATGGCATTCCCCAGGAACTCACCCTACGCCAAACCCTGGAAGAGTTTTTACGCTTCCGAGAAGCTACTCTGACGCGCCAATATACCCATGAGTTGGCCGAAACCCAAAAACGCCGTCATATTCTGGAAGGGCTATTATTGGCTTTGGCTAATCTAGACCAAGTGATTGCCCTTCTCCGGGAGGCTGTTGATGGTACATCGGCTAAAGTTCAGCTACAACGTCAGTTTCAGCTAGATTCTCCCCAAGCAGAGGCCCTGTTAGGGATGCCCCTGCGCCGGTTAACGGGGTTGGAGCGGCAAAATTTACAAACGGAAGGCGATCGCCTCACCGCACGCATCGCCGAACTTAATCAACTCCTCACTGAACGTCAGGAGCTACTCAAATCCCTGAAAAAAGAACTACGCAGCCTCAAACGACGCTATGATAACCCCCGACGCACGCGGTTGGAACCCGCTTGCCCAGCCTTGTCCCCAGGGAAACCACAAGCTGTCGCTGTTCCTCCTAAAACGTCTTCTCAGCCTGGGGCGATCGATGCTCAAACCGCGGATACCACTTATTTAGAAGTGAGCTATGGTGGGCTAATTCGGCGATCTCCTCATCCTAGTCCTGAACTAGCTCAGGGAACGGGTTGTATTTTACAACGTTATCAAACGGAAACCGATGCGGAATTACTCTTATTAACTACTGAAGGGAAAGGCTTTACGGTGAAAGTCTCTCAACTCCCCGTGGGGGAAAATCGCCAGGGCGTGCAGCTATCCCATCTGATTCCCCATCAAGGCACGGGGAAACCACCAGAAGTGACTGCTTATCTGGTGTTGAAGGAGTATCCAGATACTCAAGCCTTGGTGTTAGTGACGGAGGAAGGGCGGGTAAAGCGACTGCCTTTGTCAGAGTTTGCTCATTCGCGCTCTAGTGGGGTGATGGCGCTGAAACTGAAAGAGGGGGATGGGTTGCGCTATGCTCATTTGTGCGATCGCGGCGGACAGTTATTGCTGGGGACTTCAGGAGGACGGATCTTACGATTGGAGATGAATTCGGAGCAGGTACCGGTGCTAGGAAGGGCGGCTCAAGGGTATCAGGCGCTGCGATTGCGAAAGCAGGAGCAGTTAGTCGGTTGTGTGGTGGCGCGGGCACAGGAGCATCTGTTATTGGTGTCTGAGGCGGGATTGGGGAAGCGGATTCCGGTGGAGGTGATTCGTCAGGGGAATCGGGGGGATATTGGGACGCAATCGTTGCAGTTTCAGGATCGTAATGATGCTATGGTGGCTATGGTGCGATCGCCTCTAGGAGGACAAGTCCAGATTGTCAGCACGAGCGGGCGTTTTTGGCCAATTGCTGTCGATCAGGTGAAACTGGGAGGTAAGGAGGGTACAGGCGATCGCCTCGTGAATCTTCTTCCCCAGGAAAAGGTGAAGGAAGTTATATTGACAGTAGGGACAGTGAGTGAATGATTAGGTGGCACAGGTAGTTTTAGAGAAGGTTTATAAAAGCTTTGGTGGTAGTTCTGTCTCAGAACTGTCTTGGCAAGAGCGTGGACACCAGGAAAAACAAAACACTCCCCTCCTCCGCAATATTAATTTGACGGTTAAAGATGGGGAATTTTTGGTGTTAGTGGGGCCATCGGGTTGTGGGAAAAGTACCTTGTTACGGTTGATTTCGGGTTTGGAGCCGCTGACGGGGGGACAAATTTGGATTGGCGATCGCCAGGTTAACGATTTGCCCCCGAAAGCGCGCCATACGGCGATGGTGTTTCAAAGTTATGCCCTGTATCCTCACCTGACCGTCTATGACAATTTAGCATTTGGTCTCAGGCGGGGCGATACTCCCTCCAGAGGTCCAGTTGCCTGGAGAGAACGCTTGGGGATGGCTCTGACGAGGTGGCTGCCGCCAGGGTTACGCTATGTCTCTGAGCAAGAGCGGGGGATTCAAGCGCGGGTGAACCAGGTAGCACAAATGCTGGAAATTGACTGGGTGTTGGATCGTTTGCCGAAACAGTTGTCGGGAGGGCAAAAGCAACGGGTGGCTCTGGGAAGGGCGATCGCCCGTAATCCCCAAGTATTTCTCATGGATGAGCCATTATCGAATTTAGACGCTCAGTTACGCACCCAAACTCGCGCCCAAATTGTCCAACTGCAACGCCGAGTAGGGGTGACGACGATTTATGTGACTCACGATCAGGTGGAAGCGATGACTATGGGCGATCGCATCGCCGTCATGAACCAAGGGGAACTGCAACAGGTGGCTCCTCCCTTAGAACTCTACCATCATCCCGCTAATGTCTTCGTCGCTCAATTTATCGGCTCTCCCCCCATGAATTTAATTCCTGTAGAGTTTTCTGAGCCTCTGCTGCTGATCCATCCCCACTTTCGCGTTACCTTACCGGAAAGCTGGCGATCCGCTTTAGACGGCACTTCGGAACGATCTTTTCTCCTGGGGATTCGCCCAGAACATCTTCAAGAAAGTTCACCAGCTCCTCAGAATTTACCTTTACAAGTGAGGACAGTAGAATATCTCGGTCATGAAACCTTGATTTTTGGCACTCTCCCAGATCCATCCCAGGGAATAAGCTTGAGACTGTCTCCTGCTCGGAAGGTAGCGATCTCCCACACCCTCTGGTTTTCTCTCATGCCTGAACATCTCCATCTGTTTTCTGCTTCCACAGGATTAGCTATTTTCCCCACTTCCCCTCAAAACCATCAAAAGTTTTGAAGAGTAACCAGAGTTACAGCGATCGGCCTCTCATTTTGTTAATATTTATTCACACGATCCCTAAGTTTGAGCGAGGATTAAATCGATGGCAGACTCCGAACTTCTAGGGGTAGGTTTGAAACCTACCCCTGCAGACCGTAATGCTTGGAAGGTGGGATTTACCCCCCAAGCGGAAATCTGGAATGGCCGTTTGGCGATGATTGGCTTTGTCATGGCTTTGAGCATTGAATTACTCTCTAGCGATGGATTCCTCGGTTTTCTAGGACTCCAATAAGAAAGAAGGCACCGTTTGTGCCTTCTGTTGCCTTGATCATCAATGGTCAAAATTAGCCAATGTATTCCCTTAAAATGCTGTTGCGATTGGGATGGCGAAGTTTGCGCAAAGCTTTTGCTTCGATTTGACGAATGCGCTCTCTAGTAACGTTGAAAATTTGCCCAATTTCTTCTAGGGTTTTCATTCGTCCATCGTCTAAGCCATAGCGTAGACGGAGCACATCCCGCTCGCGAGGACTCAGGGTGCCTAGAACTCCTTCAAGATCTTCTCGGAGAAGGCTTTTAGAGACTTGATCTTCAGGGGTTTCCCCATCCGATTCAATGAAATCACCGAGACGAGAGTCTTCTTCTTTACCGATAGGGGTTTCCAACGAGATGGGGAGTTGGGCCGATTTGGCAATGAACCGCAGTTTTTCGATGGTCATCTCCATCCGTTCTGCGATTTCTTCCTCGGTGGGTTTGCGGCCCATTTCTTGGGAGAGCAGCTTGGTGGTCTTCTTGATCCGAGAGATGGTTTCGTAGAGGTGAACGGGGAGGCGAATCGTGCGAGATTGATCGGCGATCGCCCTCGTAATCGCTTGGCGAATCCACCAGGTAGCATAAGTAGAAAACTTGTATCCTTTTTCATGGTCAAACTTTTCTGCCGCCCGAATCAAACCTAAACTGCCTTCCTGAATTAGATCTTGGAACGACAAACCTCGGTTCATATATTTTTTGGCAATGGATACCACCAGGCGCAAATTTGACTGCACCATCTTATCCTTAGCCCGTCGCCCCACATGAAGACGATAGCGAAAGGTTGGTAAGGGCATTCCCACAGACTCCGCCCACTCTGCATCACTCGGTTCCCGATCCAGCCCCTCTTCTAGATCTTCTCTAATTCGCTCTAGCTCTAGCAGATCGGCAATTTTGCGCGCTAACTCGATTTCTTCATCTGCTCTCAACAGCCGAATGCGGCCAATTTCTTGTAAATACAGACGAATCGAGTCTTCTGTATAGTGTTTTTTCTTCGCTTGCACCTTTCGACGCATCGAACGAACTTTGCCAGACTTACCGTCGTCTTCATCTGGAGAGGCAACTAGATAATCGTCTAGTTCTTCCTCTTCCTCGATGACATACATTTCCTCTTCGAGTTCGGGGGGTTCAAGAGTTGGGAGTAGGTTTTTAGCCTGGGTCATGCCGCGTTCCTCATGCTCCTTTAAATATTTTAGAAATTCAATTGAGAAAGGGTGGGGTGATTTCAGTTCACCCTAGTCTAGAGACAAACTTTTCCAGCTTAACAAAACTTGAGAGATTCTGTGGGTTTGTCTCTAAAAAATTAGGTTGCGCTCTCCTCTAGGGCCGCTTTTGAGTATAACCACTTAAGTTGCTGAGGAGATGAACCAGCAGAAAGCCAATTTGATTGTAGCTGTTTGGACAATATTTAGGAGTTATTGTCAAGCAAAAGCTTTACATTCATTATCAGCATTCCTGAGCCATGTCAATGGAGTTCACCAGGTGAGTTTCAAAACCCACCACTACATAACAACTCGGGCAGTGCTCCACCAAGAAACACCTAATTCTCTCTTCCCTGAAGGGGTTTGAGATTGGGGGGTTCAGATGGGGACCAGGTTTCTACCCAGAAGTTGCATGAGAGAGTTGGCTGAAGGATTGTACTACAAAAACACGAAAATGTAGTGGTTTTTGTAGATGAGTTCCGCTAGGGTGGAACTCTGAAGAGAATGACTTAATTTCTATACCTTAAGGGTTTAGATTTAAGAGTCATTTTCTGTTAAGTTAACTCAAATTTCGACAAAATGGGGGAGAAAATTAAGTTAAGTTAGTTGACAAATATAACGTCTTAGCGGCAGGGAGGGTGAGGGGTTTCACCTCACGAGGTCGGGGAATCAGGCCTTTCTTGGTCTGGTGAGAATTTAGGCAGATCTAAGGAGACACCCTCAATGAGAACAGATTTTACTAAAGGATCTCGTAAGCTTACCCATAAACTACATCGTTCTGAAGAAAGGCTGATGACGACAGGAGTTCCAGATTGACTGAGTTTACAGCCAAACTGGTAGAGTTGGGCACGCCACTGGGGAGCAACGGTGTGTAACCGACAGAACATTTCTTGTTGGTGATGCATCCCGTCTTGAATCTGGTCATTTAACCAGAATTTGAAGGTAAAGAGTGTGGCTTCCTTGACAACCAGAGGTAACACAATAGTTTGGCTGGAAAACTCAGCAAGGGAAGGGCAACCGAAGAAGTTGAGTGGATGGGGTGATGAGAGGTTGATAAGTTTTAGTATCATACCGTGGTTGATGATATTCTGATAAATATGAAATTTTTATGAAAAATTCTGGGCGATCGCGAAATGACCAGAACTGGGGATTGATGCCAGTCAACTTTAAGGGGAAAACCGGAATAACCTTAGGACTGAGGGGGAGCACTCTCAGGTAATCCTGCTCCCTCGCGAATCGCTGCTAATAAAGCTTGAGGCTCATCCGTACCGATGCGAAAATAGGCAGTAGCATTTAACTCAATTTCTACCGCATGGAACCCGGACACATTAAACATCCAACCCCTGGGAGTCAGGCGAACACCCCAGCCATAGTACCAGGGATTTTTGACCACAGCAGCGTTAGTAATCTGTGCTAGAGGAAAACTTTGGTGAACTAAGCCTAAGCCAAACCAACATTTGATCTGTTGCCGATCTACGGCCACGGTTAAGCTGCCAAAGAGTAAGGTAACGATTATACCTGCGATCAGAATCCAGGGGAAGATTTTTCCCAACTGTTGAGAGAGAAGTAAAGGTACAATGCTGATCAGGATGGGAATGGCGATCGCCACCCACACCACCATACCCCACTGAGTATGCTTGTAAATATACAACACGATCTTTTACCTCCCCCTCCACCAACGTCACCCTACTCCTTAGCCTGAATCAGTTCCACCTTATATCCATTCGGATCTTCCACAAACGCAATCACCGTCGATCCATGTTTCATCGGTCCTGGCTCTCTGACCACCTTACCGCCCTTCGCCTTAATTTCGGCACAAGTTTGATAGATATCCTCCACCTCCAGAGCCATATGACCATAGGCATCCCCCAAATCATACTGGTCTTTTCCCCAATTATAGGTTAGCTCCAGCACCGTATGATCCGACTCATCTCCATAGCCAACAAACGCCAGAGTAAACTCTCCTCCTGGATAATCTTTTTGCCGGAGCAACTTCATCCCCAAAACATCACAATAAAACCGGAGAGACTCTTCTAAGTTTCCTACTCGTAACATGGTATGCAGAAATCTCATGATTCAATTCCCCTGTTTCAATCCCAAATACTTTCCAAAATTCAAAGCATATTGTCTATTCATGGCGTATTCTAACAAACGTTCGATATACACCAGGACACACATCAGATTATGCCTGAACTCGATACAGCAATTGCAGAAATTAATGCCCGCGAAATTCTTGACTCCAGAGGCAGACCAACTGTAGAAGCAGAGGTCTATTTGAGAAACGGGGCAATGGGTTTAGCCCAGGTGCCGAGCGGTGCATCTACGGGCACCTTTGAAGCCCATGAGTTGCGCGATGGTGACCCGGAGCGCTACGGTGGTAAGGGCGTTCTGATTGCCGTTCGTAATATCAAAGAAAAAATTGCGGCGGAACTGGTGGGAGTGGATGCTCTCAACCAACGGCTGGTAGACCATATCATGCTAGACCGGGATGGCTCTAGTAATAAGAAAGAATTGGGGGCTAATGCGATTTTAGCGGTTTCTCTGGCTACCGCGAAGGCGGCGGCAGAAACCTTGGGATTACCGCTCTACCGCTATTTGGGTGGCCCCTCGGCGAATGTGTTGCCGGTGCCGATGATGAATGTGATTAATGGTGGGGCCCATGCGGATAATAATGTGGATTTTCAGGAGTTTATGATTGTCCCCCATGGAGCGCGTAGTTTTAAGGAGGCGTTGCGTTGGGGGGCGGAGGTGTTTGCTTCGTTAAGTAAGGTACTGAAGGATCGGGGTTTGCTGACGGGTGTGGGGGATGAAGGGGGCTATGCGCCTAATTTAGAGTCTAACCAAGGGGCGCTGGATATTTTGATGGAGGCGATCGCCAAAGCTGGCTATGAACCCGGCAGACAAGTCTCTCTCGCCTTAGATCTCGCTGCCAATGAATTTTATCAGCAAGGTCAATATGTCTATGATGGCTCTGCCCATGCTCCCGAAGAGTTTATCAACTATCTGAGTCAATTGGTAGACCGCTATCCCATTGTGTCCATCGAAGATGCCTTAAACGAAGAAGACTGGCAAAATTGGCGACTGCTAACAGAAACCCTAGGGAACCGCATTCAGTTAGTCGGTGATGATTTATTTGTCACTAACCCGACTCGCTTACAACAAGGCATCGATCGCCAGGTTGCCAATGCGATTTTGATTAAACTCAATCAAATTGGTTCTCTGACGGAAACTTTAGATACCATTGCCCTCGGAGTGCGATCGAGCTATCGCTCCGTCATTAGCCACCGATCTGGAGAAACGGAAGATACCACCATCGCCGACTTGGCCGTAGCCACCCATGCCGGCCAAATCAAAACCGGTTCCTTATCCCGTAGTGAACGTATTGCCAAGTATAACCGTTTGTTGCGAATTGAAGATGAACTTGGGGCCATGGCAGTCTATGCCGGAACCGTTGGACTGGGACCGAAAATCAACTAACCAGAGAAACCGGGTTTTCGGAAAACCCGGTTTCTGGGGAAAATTTTAAAAAATATTAAGAATACTTGCGATCAAGACCAGATTACTCTTCCAAAAATGCTCAGAAATCTTTCTCCAAGAAGGGCCAAACTCTGATATATAGTAAACAGTTAAGGAATGTAAGCTTTTCTAAGATTCGGGAGATATATCAAGGTGGTACTTCCTTTATTAAACTACTCTCCAAAAAGTCAAAATCAGCGTGTTTCTGGCTATGAAACTGGCTCAGAAGAACGGCCAACAGTTTATTCCACGGAAAATCTGCTCTCCGGCAGTACCATGGATGAACTGATCTGGGCTGCCTATCGCCAGGTCTACAGCGAACACCAAATTCTCAAGCAAAATCGGCAAACCTTTCTAGAGTCTCAACTCCGGTTTGGTCAAATCACCACGCGGGATTTCATCAAAGGTTTAGCCACCTCTGATCCCTTCCTGCGCCGGAACTACGAAACCAATAGCAATTACCGCTTTGTAGAAATCTGTGTGCAACGGTTGTTAGGACGCGATGTTTACAGCGAGCGGGAAAAAATTGCGTGGTCTATTGTGATCGCCAACAAAGGGGTTCAAGGGTTTGTGGATGAACTCTTGAATACGGACGAATACTTAGAAAATTTTGGGTATGATATCGTTCCCTACCAGCGTCGTCGGATTCTACCCCAACGGGTGAAGGGAGATATGCCATTTAACTTGAAAACCCCTCGGTACGATGCTTACCATCGTTCTCAGTTGGGCTTCCCCCAAATTATTTGGCAAAATCAAGTCCGCACCTTTACTCCCCAAGATCGGAGACCTGCTGCTGGCAGTCCTAGCAACTTCATGGCTATGGCTCAGTCTATTAGCAGTGCTCAAGGTAACCCAGGGGGACGGGTTTCAACGGCGAATATCAATATTGCTGCTTCTGTGCCTTACCGGAAGAAGTAGGTAGTCCTTGTCTAAGTCTGAGCACTTCTAAAAGTGTTGTAAATTCTGGGGGTGGTGGAGCGATGGTCTCTATCCACTCCTTTTTTGTGGGATGTTCTAGTCGCAGTCGCCAAGCGTGGAGAGCTTGGCCGGGGAGGTTAACGCCCAGGGATCGCCCGCGGCTATAGGTTAAGTCGCCGACGAGGGGATGGCCGATGGCGGCGCTATGGACTCGGATTTGATGGGTGCGTCCGGTTTCGAGTTGAAAGTGAATTAAGGTGTAGTTGCCGAGGCGTTCTTGGATTTGCCAATGGGTGATGGCGGAACGGCCGCCTTTGGCGATGGGGATGATGGCGATTTTGTGCCGATCGAGGGGATGTCTGCCGAGGGGTTGATTGATGGTGCCACTGTGGGTGGCGGGGGAGCCGTGGACGATGCCGAGGTAGTCGCGGCGAGCGGTTTTGGCTTTGAGTTGGGCTTGGAGGTGGTGGAGGGCGGTTTCGGTTTTGGCGATCGCCAGCACACCTGTAGTGTCTTTATCGAGACGGTGAACGATACCAGGACGTTGTTCGCCACCAATGCCTTGGAGATCGGGACAGTGGGCTAAAATGCCATGGACGAGAGTGCCCGTTTGATGACCCGCAGAAGGATGGACTACTAATCCAGCGGGTTTGTTAATAATCAGTAAGTCTTCATCTTCATAGAGGATATCCAGGGGCATGGCTTCTGGAATCAAATCGATAGGCTGGGGGGGCGGGATTTTCAGGGTGAGGCGATCGCCCGGTTGCACTTCATTTTTTTTGACGACACAGATTTCTCCATTCACCGTTACTTGTCTTTCCTCGATCAGCTTCTGAATGCGAGATCTCGACAGATGGGGTAATTGCTCAGATAGGTAGCGATCCAGGCGATCGGCCTTCTGGTCAACAACGAGATCAATGGTTTCCACTCCGTTCACAATCTTGTAAGGCGACAGCACTACCATTTCTTATTTTCTCATGGCCAGCCCAGGGAGACAACCTGATTGAATCAATACTGTTAAATAAGTGGTTTCTCCCCCTATATCCTCTTGGGAAAAAAGCGGTAAAGTAATAGGTAAGAGCGTAAGGGTGCGTAAGGCAATGACTCATTTCCAAAAAATCCTCCAAGTGTTAGTGGCGATCGCCATGATTAATGCATTAGGGTGTTCCCAGCAAAAGTCTATGGAACAGAACTTCTCGATTCAGTGCTGTCAGTGCTGTGATAAAGATGGCAATAATTGCAAATGCTGTTTGTGCGGATAATTGACCTGAAGATTGGGTTTTGAATGCCCATTCATCAGAGATTTAAGAATAATTACTGAATCCATTTGAGGCTTATTTTTCTTAATTACCTGGCCAGAGTATTTATTATTTTTGGTATTAAATTTTACTAGTATAAAGAGTCGTATGGAGGATGCTATTTCCGATTCCCTCATCCTGGATAAGGACTAACTCGTGCCATTTTTTCTCTCACAATGATTTAAATCACCAGTAAGCCTTCCTCAAGCGTACTGAAGCCCTGATGGGAATATGTATGATAACTGGAAGTAAACTGGAAGATAAGTCAAAAAAACAGCGATGAGCCATTAATACCAGCTAAATTGAGCGTATAGATGGCAAAATGCGTCATTTGTAGGTGGGGGGATGGGGGCAAAGTTAAGGAGCACAGTCAAGGAATCGGTTAAAGTCTTGCTCACGGCTATGAGTATAGCAGCAGCGATCGCTGGAGTGCGACTGACGGGAGTATTGCAACCGTTAGAATTATCCACATTAGATCAATGGTTTCGCCTGCGCCCTGTAGAAATCCGAGATGATCGGATTGTGATTGTGGGGATTGATGAGAAAGATATTGAAGCGATCGGTAGTTGGCCCATCTCGGATACGATCCTAGCGCAAGCGCTCCAAAAAATTAAGGCTCAACAACCGAGCGTAATTGGCTTGTGCTTATATCGAAATTTGCCTGTAGAGCCAGGATACCGAGAGCTAGGCAGTTTATTTCGTTCCACCCCTAATTTAATTGGCATTCAGAAAGTAGTGGGTCAAGTTGAGGGGGAGGGAATCGCGCCACCGCCGATTTTGGCAGAATTGGGTCAAGTCAGCGCCAATGATTTACCTTGGGATGTGGATGGGAAAATTCGCCGTGGTTTTCTGTATCTTGACGATCATCAGGGGAATACGATCTTAAGTCTAGGCTTTCGACTCGCTTTGTTATATCTAGAAGCACAAGGAGTTTCACCGGCGATCGCCGCAGATTATAGATTAGAGTTAGGTCAGGCAGTTTTTTATCCCTTTGCTGCGAATGATGGGGGATATATTCGTACCAACGATCTCGGCTATCAAGTCTTGATTAATTATCGCGGACCTCAAGGCAGCTTTTTGACAATTCCTTTCCGGGATATCTTAAACAATCAAATTCCTCCTGATTTAATGCGCGATCGCATTATCCTGATTGGTTCTGCTGCCAAAAGCCTCAAGGAATTCGTGCTCACTCCCTACAGCAGTAAAATCAGCGGTATCCCGGAACCCATGCCAGGGGTAGAAGTCAACGCTCATTTAATTAGCCAAGTTTTGAGTGCCGCGCTAGAAGGGCGATCGCCTATTAAAACCTGGCCAGATATTTTAGAATATTTATGGATTTTGCTTTGGGCGATCGTTGGCGCAAAATCCGTCAGCCAATGGCAATTAGTCCCTAATATTCAAAAACTCTCAATCCTCCGCAGTACCATTCATTTTAGTCTTGGCTCCATTACCGTCATTGGCACCAGTTACATCCTATTTTTACAGGGATGGTGGATACCTGTCATTCCTGCATTTTTTGCCCTAGTCGGCTCTACTGTCACCAGCACTAGCTATACTCTGTGGAGTAACTTAAGAAAATCCCAAAAGCAACTCCAAGAATACTTACAAAACCTCGAAACAAAAGTTGCAGAGAGAACCAGAGAACTCAAAGCCGCAAAATTAGCTGCTGATGATGCCAATAAAGCCAAAAGCGAATTTTTAGCGAATATGAGCCATGAACTACGAACCCCTCTTAATGGCATTCTCGGTTATACTCAAATTCTCTCTAGAGATCCTACTTTAAGTCCAAAACAACTCAACAATATTCAAATTATTAATCAATGTGGAACTCATTTGCTCACCTTAATCAATGATATCTTGGATTTAGCAAAAATTGAAGCCAGAAAGATGGAACTAAACCCCACAGACGTACATTTTTTATCTTTTTTAATTGGCGTGACCGAAATTTGTCGGATTAAAGCAGAAGAAAAAGGAATTGAGTTTAGATATGAACAAAACACGGAATTGCCAACAACAATTTATGTGGATGAAAAACGGCTAAGACAGGTTTTGATTAATCTTTTAGGTAATGCCATTAAATTTACTCATGTCGGTCATGTTGCTTTTACAGTCTGCTATCGGACATCAATGACCTGTTGGGATAATGATGATCTGATCTTTCCTCTCCAGTTTATTATAGAAGATACAGGAGTGGGAATGAATCCAGAACAAATAAAAAGTATTTTTCTACCCTTTGAGCAAGTAGGTAATAAGACCCAAAACTCTGAAGGAACAGGCTTAGGATTAGCCATTACCCAGCAAATTATTCAGTTAATGGAGGGGACAATAAGTGTAGATAGTCAACCCGGCATAGGCAGTCGATTTGAAATTGACTTAAATTTAAAATCTAAACTTAATCGCTTTTCTGAAAAACCAGAAATAGTTACAAAAAATCCCCTCGGGATTAAATTCAAAAAACCCCGAATTTTGATTATAGATAATCGCTCAGAAAATCGTGGTATATTGTACCAAATATTATCTCCATTAGGCTTTGCGATAGAAGAAGCTGAAAATGGCAAAGAAGGCTTAGAGAAAGCTGCTAAGTTTAATCCAGAACTGATTATCACCGATGTCTCAATGCCGGTTATGGATGGATTGGAAATGGTTAAACAACTACGGCGATCGCCACAATTTCAACAAACAATTATCCTCATCTCTTCTGTCCGTGTTTTTGCAGCCGATCAAGTCAATTTTTTAGAAGCTGGAGCGAATGATTTTATTCCCAAACCAATCCAAGATCATGAATTACTAGAAAAACTCCAGCACTATTTAGAATTAGAATGGATTTACCCAGAAGAAATCCACCCTGATGATACAGTAACAGACTCAAAAATATCCGAATCCAAAATTCCTCAAACCTCTGAAATTGAAGCTTTGTACTATGCTGCTAAAATTGGAGATATTGAAGCAATCAGAAAGAAAATTGAACATCTTAACAAAATCAATCACAGTTATAAACACTTTACCGAAAAAATCGAAAACCTTGCTGCTAACTTTGAAGTAGAAGCGATTGAAGAACTTCTAGAAAAATATCGATTACCCTAACTCTTTAAGTTCAATACTCTATTCAAATGCCTAGGAAAGCTACGATTCATGCTTTCCTAAAATTTGTCAACCCCTCTAGACAAACTCCCCCCTTCCTTGCGATCATCCAAAAGTAATCTACTGAAACTGTGGTAGCGAGGAGAAACATCAATGGCGACGATTACAGGAACCCCCTTGAATAACTTTTTAGCCGGAACCCCCTTTTCTGACCTCATATTAGCTTTAGAGGATAACGATACCGTTTATGGTCTAGACGGAAACGATCAAATTTATGGCAATCAGGGAATAGACTTAATTTCCGCTAACCGAGGCGATGATATTGTATTTGGTGGTCAAGACAATGATGTCATTTTTGGCGGCCAGAACAATGATATCCTTTTTGGTAACCGAGGAGACGATCAAATCAACGGTAACCGAGATCAAGATATTCTCTACGGTGGCCAAGGTAACGATATTCTTCGAGGAGGTCAGGGTAACGATCAGCTATTTGGAGATTTTGGGGATGATATTCTCTATGGCGATGATGGCAGTGATACCCTCACGGGTGGCGTGGGCAATGACATTTTTGCGATCGGCATTTCCCTCTCTGTAGGTACGCGAACCACAGGAGGAACTAGACTTCAAGATGCCGACCTATTTATCGATTTTCGTAAAGGAGAAGACCTAATTGGCTTAACCAATGGTCTTCGGTTTCAAGATTTAGAGATCGGTGCTGGCACTGGCAATCAAACCCTGATCAAGGATTTACAAACGGGAGAATTTCTGGCGATTGTAGAAGGCATTACTCCTGCACAATTAACCCCAGCAGATTTTCGAGTTGTCCCCAGTCGATTTACTCTTTGGGTTTAGGGAACTCATGGTCAGTTTTTCTCGGTGAATCCATTTGCGTTTGATTAACTACTAAACACAGTTGCTAGGGAAGTTCCTAGCCAACCTTCAAAGTTTTTCTGTTGGATTGGGGAGGGATTGGGTAAAGGGATAAGGGAATGATGATGGGGTTGGGGAGGCGCTAAGGTTACAGAAACAGTGCGGAGATGATCTTCATGAAACAGAGTGAGGACAATATCTTCACCCGGAGCATAGTCTTTTAAGCGGTCATTGAGCTGTTCTGCACTGACTCGAATTCCTTCTAAAGCGAGGAGTTCATCACCAGGATCTATACCTGCTTGATAAGCAGGAGAACTGGCGTTGACGGATTTGATCAGGCTAATGCCTCGCTCATTTTTAACGGTAATTCCTAGGTAGGGAACAGCAGAGGAGGGAGTTTCTGATTTCAGTTGGAGACCAAAGGGTTTTAGGTATTGATTAAAGGGAAGTTCTGTGGTGGTATGGAGAACCTTATGGAAGAAGTCGGCAAGAGGTAAATGAGCGACAGACTCAATCACTTGTTGGAGCTGTTCAGGGGTATATCCTGTTTCAGTTTTGCCAAAAGTATCCCACATTTTGATCATCACATCATCGAGCGATCGCCGATTTTCATGATGAGCGCGAATCATCAGATCTAAAATCAGCGACACTAACGATCCCTTCAGATAATAAGACATTTGATTATTCTGACTATTGGCATCCGATCGATAGAGTTTAATCCAAGCATCAAAACTCGATTCACTCAGAGGTTGTACCCAACGACCCGGGCTATTTTCATAGCGAGTAATTTCCTTACTCACCTCTGCCAAAAAGTGTCGAGCATCATAAATTCCTGCTCGCAGAGGGATCACCATATCATAATAGGAAGTAGCACCTTCACAAAACCACAGAGATGGCGTATAGTTTTCCCCATCATAGTCATAAGACTCTAAACCCATTGGCCGGAGACGCTTAACATTCCAAAGATGAAAGAACTCATGGGCCACTAATTGCATGAACCCAGCATACTTTTCTGGATCTTTGAATCCAAATCGGTCATTGATCAAGGAACAACAATCTTTGTGCTCTAAACCTCCCCGACGATTACTCAAATGCAGAATAAATAAATAGCGATCGTAGGGAAGTCCACCAAATAAATCCGATTCGACTGCAATGATTTTTTCCAGATCATTAATAATCTTCTCCCCTGAAAAATTGCCTTGACCCCAAATGGCTAATTCATGATTTTTATCCAAGGTTTGGAAATAGTAGATAGCGTGAGTACCAATTTCAAAAGGACTATCGACTAAGTGATCGAAGTTTTCCGCTTGAAATGTATTGATTTTTCCTGGCACTTTAGGAAGACTGGTACTAATTTTCCAATCAGAACGAGGGGGGATAATAGTCAAGATAATTGGTAAATATTCTTGGCCGGCAATCCTAAAAAATAGGCAGGCACCATTAAAGTAGCCATGAGAGTCATCTAAATGACTGGTGCGGACACTTAATTCGTTGGCGTAGATCTGATAAGAAACAGTTAATTCAGATGTATTGGTTGTTTGAATGTGCCAATGATTTTTGCTTTTCTTTTTATAGGCAATCGTTTTTTGATGGCAGTCTACAACCTGGAAGTTCTGCAAATGGCGTGCATATTCTCTCACCAAATATGATCCGGGAGTCCAAACCGGAAATTTGAGGTCAAGTTGATCTTTAATCCAACCGGAAATGTGAAGGGTAATTTCATATAAGTGAGTCTGGGGTTGACTCATCGCCACCTGGTAGGTGATTGAGGGTTCAAGGGGAGTTACTGAAATCATGCCTATCTTGAGGATGAGAAATTAACAGTTTGACGGTGTTTAATCGATGAGCAGGTTAAATCATACCTGCCAGGTGTTTGATCTGTTTTTTGTTGATCAAGTATAACATATCCCGTTCGATATCAATTGAAATCCATTTTTTCTCTTGGAGTTTTTCCATCAATTTACGACAGTCTTCTAAGCTAACATCAGACACATCAGCTAAGTCCTTAAAAGCGGCATTAAAAATGGCTAATCCTTCGGCAGTATCAATGCCGTACTCCTCAGATAATTGGATGAGAGTGTTTGCCAATTTAATGGCAGGAGGTTGGTGACGTAGTTGAAAGCGGAGATTATTTTGTCGGAGGCGGCGAACCATTAATTGGAGCATCCGATGATGGAGTTGGGAGTCATTGAAAAGGGCTTGAATAAACCGTTGAGCGGAAACGCTAATCAGGGTGACTGTAGATAGGGCAATCACGTCTGTAGAGCGAGGGGATTCATCTAAAATTGCCATTTCTCCAAAAAAATTACCCGGCCCAAAAATAGCAATGGTAATATCGCTTTTATCAGAAAGACGACGGACTTTAACCCAACCTGAAACAATGAAAAAAACTGCATTTCCCCAAGCATCTTCCATTAAAACCGCTCGTTGGGCAGGGTATTCGTGTTCTTGAGCAATGGACAAGAGCCGATCCAGGGTCTCCGGGTTGGCGGTGTTGAACAGAGGAAAGCGTTCACTAAATTCTTCAGTGGTCAACATGAAAGGAGTTGGCGTTAAGCTTAAGAGGAATTTCAGAGGTTGCCCGAGAGCAGAAAGGGCGGGGAAGCTTTAGTTAGCTGCGCCGGTTCCTTGGATCAACTCAGGGGAATCGTTCTATCCTACGTTAATTTTATCGGCCCCTGGCCCGTAGAGTAGAGAAGGGAGAAAAATTACTGGGCAGGAAAAATATGTAGTAATGTTGCAAATTGCCGAATTTGCGCTAGGATGATGGGTGAAGTCGCCGTGAGTAGCCGAGGACGACCCATTGAGTGGATCAAACGGCACTAAAGCGGTGCAACCTAAAGGGTTAGAAATTTGGAGTTTTCTCCAAAGGTCGAAACCTGGTGATCCATTGATTGAAGAACTCCATGGGCAATAAGCCAACGATCGCGATCGCCCACTTGGGCTGTGAAAAAAACCGAATTGACACAGAGCATATGCTGGGTTTGCTGGTAAAAGCAGGCTATGGCGTGGATGCTAATGAAGAGCTAGCCGATTATGTCATCGTTAACACTTGTAGCTTTATTGAACAATCTCGACAAGAATCGGTTCAAACTCTGGTAGAATTGGCAGAGGCGAAGAAAAAAATTGTGATTACGGGCTGTATGGCCCAGCACTATCAACAGGAACTCTTGGATTCACTACCAGAAGCAGTGGCAGTGGTAGGCACAGGAGATTACCACAAAATCGTAGAAGTGATGGAGCAGGTAGAACAGGGAAACCGTGTCCAAGCTGTCTCCCAACACCCCACCTACATCGCCGATGACCAAACCCCGCGATATCGCACCACCACAGAAGGCGTAGCCTATCTCCGAATTGCAGAAGGATGTGATTATAGATGCTCATTCTGTATTATTCCCTACCTACGTGGCCAACAGCGATCGCGCTCCATAGAATCCATTGTCGCTGAAGCCCAACGGTTAGCCGATGAAGGGGTTCAAGAACTCATCTTGATCTCCCAAATCACCACCAACTACGGAGCAGACCTCTATGGCAAACCCCATCTAGCTCCCTTGCTCCGAGCGCTCGGCCAAGTAGACATCCCCTGGATTCGGATGCACTACGCCTATCCCACCGGCTTCACCCCCGAAGTCATTGCCGCCATCCAAGAAACCCCCAACCTTCTTCCCTATCTAGACTTACCTTTGCAACATTCTCACCCAGAAATTCTCCGGGCGATGAACCGGCCCTGGCAAGGTCAAGTCAACGATGACATTATCGAACACCTCAAACAAGAGATTCCCCACGGAGTCTTCCGAACCACCTTTATCGTCGGCTTTCCTGGAGAAACCGAAGCCCATTTCCACCACTTGTGTGAATTTGTCAAACATCATCAGTTCGATCATGTAGGAGTATTTGCCTTCTCTGCGGAAGAAGAAGCCCCTGCCTCTCGCTTGTCTAATCCAGTCCCCGATCCGGTGAAGGAAGAACGGCGCAACCAGCTGATGACCCTTCAGCAACCCATTTCTCTGGCCCGAAATCAGGCGGAAATTGGCAAAACCGTTGACGTGCTGATCGAAGGCACCTTTCCAGAAACCAGGCAATTAGTCGGCCGTTCTGCCCGATTTGCCCCAGAAGTAGACGGCATGGTCATTATTGAGCCAAAGGGAGAGGCGGAACCTTTAGGACAAATTATTCCCGTGACCATTACGGAGGCGGATGCCTATGACCTCTACGGTGTTCAAGCGTAAAACGGCTCCAACCCACTCAAGATCCCATTAACTTTAAGGAGTATTAATGACTGTTTCATTCAAAGACCTCGGAATTTCTGAAGACCGTGCCCAATACTTAGAAAGCATTGGTTTTATTGAACCGACAGAAATTCAAATTAAAGCCATCCCCCATCTGCTGAAAAATCAAGATGTGGTGGGCCAAGCTCAAACGGGAACTGGGAAAACAGCTACCTTTGCCCTGCCCATTTTAGAGCGATTGAACTTGACAGGGACCAATCCCCAAGCTCTGATTCTGACCCCAACCCGGGAACTGGCTGAACAAGTACGGGCGGCGATTCGTGACTTAACAGGAGATAAGCGGATTCGGGTGACAGCCATTTATGGAGGTCAGTCGATTGAACGCCAGATCCAACGGCTGAGAGGGGGGGTGCATATTGTGGTAGGAACGCCAGGACGGGTGATTGATCTGCTCGATCGCGGTGATTTAACGTTAAAAGATCTATCTTGGGTAGTCTTGGATGAAGCCGATGAAATGCTGAATATGGGCTTCATTCAAGATGTGGAGAAGATTCTCTCCCAAGTCCCCACAGAACGTCAAACGGCTTGTTTCTCTGCCACCATGCCGCCGTCGATTCGCAGTTTGGTACAGCGATTTTTGCGATCGCCCATTACCGTTACCGTAGAGCAACCGAAAGCCGCTCCCATCCATATCACCCAAATTGCTTACACAATTCCCCGTGGCTGGACGAAAGAACGCGCTCTCCAACCCATTCTGGAGATGGAAAGCCCAGAATCAGCCATTATCTTCGTGCGTACCCGTCGTCAAGCCGCCGACTTAACCAGTCAACTCCAATCAGCCGGATATAGCGTCGATGAATATCATGGGGACTTAAGCCAATCCCAGCGAGAGCGCCTCATGGCTCGATTCCGCCATCGTCAAGTTCGCTGGGTTGTGGCTACCGATATTGCCGCCAGAGGCTTGCACGTGGAAGACCTCTCCCATGTGATTAATTATGACCTCCCCGATAACCTAGAAAACTATGTTCACCGCATCGGACGGACAGGACGGGCGGGCAAAAATGGGACAGCTATTTGTTTAGTGCAGCAATTTGAACGGCGCAAACTGATTCAGATTGAACGGTATGTGCGTCAGAAACTGATTGTAAATCGGATTCCGACCCGTGCTCAAATTGAGGCTCGCCACATTGACCGCTTGCAAGAACAGGTCGCTAGTGCCGTGACAGGAGAGCGGATGGCTTCCTTCTTGCCTCTGGTGTCTAAGCTCAGTGAAGCGGGATACGAACCCCATGCGATCGCCGCCGCCGCCTTACAACTAGCCTATGATACCACTCGTCCCGCCTGGACTCAAACTGACTACGATGCCACGGAAGAAGACGTAGAATATAGCACCCCTAAACCTAAATTGGTGAAACGGAACAAAACTACAACTCCCTTCCGCGAAAATCGCGAAAACCGCGTAGTGACTAGAGAGAAATCCTAATTCTCTGTCAGAAGCAATCCACAATGAGGGAGGGAAGGAAGGAGATGATCAAAAAACTCCCCTGGCCCTCTCTCGCTATTTTACTGATTGCCTACACCAGTTTTGCCCCTTTTCTACCTCCCCCAACCCTCCCTAGTTCCGCCTCCCTAAAAGATCAAGGCTTCTGGATTCTCGCTACCCTTCTCGCTCTAAGTTTCTCCGCCTTAGTAACAGCCCCTTTGCGTACCGTCAAAGAAAATATTATTAAAAGTTTTCAGAGTGATTTAGGGTTATTCCTCTGCATTGTGACCCTTAGTTTCTTCTCAGTGATCATTTTAGCCCGAATGCATATCTTTTATCGAGGATTTATCCTAATTTGTGCGACGGCATTAGCCAGATTAGATCTGCAAACTCTAGGATTTACAGAAAGGCAAGCCTTTTTAATTTTATCCACCACGTCGAGTCTCGGATTATTGCTCGGTTGGGTAATGGTTCACTTAAGTTAGCGCCCTCTCTCGTCCTAGGGATTGCCGAAAGGCCAAAGACGCGCTATATTAGCCAATTGATTATTGATTTATGTTGGGTCGATGAAGGGACTAACAAAAATTCCTGACCTCACTCATCTCTTGAAGATTTTGGGTATTAATGGGGTTTTAATCGGAGTTTTATTAGAGGGAATTTGTTTGGGGTTTTATGGTTGGCAACACCAACAACTCTATTATACTCGATCATCAGGTCACGCTGTCGATCGCGGACCGGAGGGTATTAATCTAGACCAACAGGGAATTCGTTTAGAACAAAATGTTACGGAGGTTTTACATCCTTTTTTAGGGTATATTTCTCAACCCGGAATTGGGTTTGGTGGATTTGAGTTTCAAGCGACGTTTCGTGCGAATAATTACGGATTAGTTTCTCAATTCGATTATCCCTATAAAAGACAAAATTCTGATCAGGTGTTGGTGGGTATTTTTGGCGGATCGGTGGCGACTTTTTATTATATGAATGAGATGGAAAATCCGACTTTAGCCAGAACTCTAAAAACCATACCTGAGTTTGCTAATAAGGAGATTGTATTACTGAATTTTGCTCAAGGAGGATATAAGCAACCGCAACAATTGCTGGCGCTGAATTATTTCTTATCCCAGGGACAAGAGTTGGATTTAGTGATTAATATTGATGGGTTTAATGAGGTGGCGATCGCTCGCCTTAATTGGAAGCATAAAATTGGGCTATCTATGCCTAGTCCCCTCCAAGTGATCCCCTTAATTCAGCTAGTCAATAATAATTTATCGACGGAGCAGATGAGGATTATGCTGGAGGTGATTAAACTCAAAGACTCCCTCAAGAAAGCCTTAGTTGCCCAGCAAAATTGTACCTTAGCATTGTGCTATTTTTTTCAAGAGATCACCTCTCGATTGCTGATTCAAGCCTACTATAGTAATCTAGAAAACTTTGAGAGCAAGCGGAAAACCAACTTAAATCCTGATGCATCTTTAGTTTACTTACAAGCAATTTCCCAACAAGAGTTAGATCATCCCTATGAACAGATGGCAAATCTTTGGGTGAATTCTTCTTTAGCCATGCATCACGTTTTAAGCCAGAGAAGTATTCCCTATTTTCATGTTTTACAGCCTAACCAATATTACCAGACCGAGCGAGAGTTGAGTGTCGAAGAGGCGGAAAAATTTAGTCCTGAAAAAAATACCAGAAATCCCTATATTGAAGGTGTTCAAGTTGGTTATCCCTATTTGATTAAGAAAAGCAAAATATTGGCCGAAAAAGGGGTGAAATTCCTGAATGGTGTAACCGCTTTAGATCAAGAAACAAGAACGGTTTATATTGACACTTGCTGCCATTATAATCAAACCGGGAGAAATATATTTGCAAACTATATTGCCAGTCAAATTTTAGCTGATTTAAGCCAGGATAACTCCCATGATTCCATTTCGATTAAAGTCAAGCTGGATCAAAATAGTATTGATTAACTGCTTAGGGGTTTTGATCTCTTTAGAAGGTGTATCTCTAGGATTTTATGGCATTAAAACTCGTCAGTTATTCTACCAGCGTGTAGAGGCAGCAAAAAGTAATGAGGGGATGGTGGGTGAACGGAAAAATCCTGGCATAGAGTTAGATGAGTCTTTGCTGTTGAGACTACATCCCTATTTTGGCTATACGGATTTTAAGCCGCAAGAACCGACGATTAATAATTACCAATTTGGCTCTGCCAGAGATTATCCAGTGCTCAAAGAGCATGAGCAGCAATATATTATCGGTATTTTTGGGGGTTCAGTGGCGGTGGCGATCGCCAATACAGAAGCACAAAATCAAATCATTGTCAATACCCTTAAAACCCTACCTCAACTAACGAACAAAGAAATTATCATCCTGAATTTTGCTCAAGGCGGTTATAAACAACCCCAGCAACTCTTGGTTTTGAATTACTTCCTTTCCCTAGGGCAAACCTTTGATATGGTCATTAATATCGATGGATTTAATGAAGTTGCCTTATCGAGCTTAAACTATCCCGAAAACGTTCACCTCTCCATGCCTAATGGCTCACTGATGAAAGCCTTAATCAATGTGGGAAATCATCAGCTTTCTCAAACAGAGCTAGAAATGATTGTCACCACCCGCGAGTATTATACCACTCTGGGCCGCATCCAAGGGAATCAAAATGCTTGCTGGTTGGCGCTGTGCTACATTATCCACCAATTTCGCTATGTGAGTACCCAGCGCCACTATCAAGCCTTTTTAAGTCAACAAGCTGAAAACAAGACAGAAAACTCTCCTCTATTTTCTCCCTATTCTAATGGGTTGAGCTTCTTTTATCTCAATCCTCTGGATGGGGAAACGACTGGGGAAAATCTCTATAGTCAAATTACCCAAACTTGGATGAATAGCTCTCTGCTGATGCATCAAACTTTAGGGAGTCAAAATCACCTTTACTTTCATTTTGTGCAACCTAATCAATATTACCCAACTGAGCGAGTCTTTACACCAGAAGAGCAAAAACAAGCCATTAATGAGAAACAAATCTATGCTCAAGGGGTGCGTGAAGGATATCCTCTTTTAATTCAAGCTATGGAACAACTCAAAAATAATAATGTGCATATTTTCAATGGAGTCAGGGTATTCGACTCGGTGCCGACTGGGGTGTATAGTGACGACTGCTGCCACTATAATAGGACAGGCAATCAGATTTTTGCCCAGTATATTGCTAACTCTATTGTGGAGACGCTGAGGGCAAAACCTCAAGGCTTGTCTGCGGCAGGGGCGTTGAGCTACTAATTAAGCTTAATTAAGCTTCATCATAGGCTTCGAGATCTAATAGATAGAGATAGGGTTTAACCATTTCTACCATTTCTGGGCGCTGAAAGGCGATCGCTCGAAACAAATGCCAATCTTCCAAACCCTCAAACACATTACTATAGTCATCCTGTTCCAAACGAGTCACGAGCCTCTTTACTTCATCCACCGTCATCTGAGAAACCACTTGCTTGGATATTGCCATGGTTACCATACTCACGCCTCCCATTGCCTGCTCTAGATCCATCCCTCATTGTACCTTATTCGATCAAGGGATCAAGACGGTCTTCACTGTCTGGAGCGGGAATTCCAGAAGTATTGCCATCGGCTTGATTTAGGGGGGTTTGTCGTGCGTCGATTTCTAACAATTCGGGAATGGTGACAAAGCGATAGCCTTGTTGTTTGAGAGCGGTAATAATTTGGGGGAGAGCGGCAACGGTATTATGGCGATCGCCTCCCCCATCATGGAGTAAAATAATCGCACCCGGATGGACATTTTTTAAAACCCTATCGATTAAAGTTGGACTAGAAACATAGTAATCTTCTGAGTCTACTGACCACATCATCACTCCATAGCCTTGAGACTGAGCATATTCCGCTAAACCACTCTCAAGATTTCCTCCCGGAGGGCGAAACAGCTTTGTTTTTATCCCAGTCAGCTTGGTAATTAACTCATCTGTTAATTGCAATTCTTTGGCAGCAGTTGCTGGATCAAGGGAATGGGTATAGTGATGCTGCGTATGATTCCCTAAAACGTGGCCCGCTTTAGCAACTTTCTTGACAATTTCAGGGTAATTTTGGAGGTGTTGCCCTACCAAGAAAAATGTGGCTTTAATTTGATGTTTTTTGAGGATTTCTAACACTTGTTCTGTTGTCGTCGGCCAAGGGCCATCATCAAAGGTAAGGGCGACGACTTTTGGCATGGCAATGGCATTGGCTTGGTAAATAATTTTACCTCGAAAACTTTCAGGAATATCAACGATTTGGAAGGAGGGTGCTACTTTCGCTTGAGGGGTAGGGGAA
>CAZTRW010000022.1:0-27661 GCA_964616725.1 uncultured bacterium | reverse complement strand
CCACGAATTCTTCTCCTTCCCCGAAGAAGTCCTCCCTCGTGGTAATGCTCTGTAATCCCTAATGCTCGGTTGAATTTACAGCCAAATAGGGGCCATCGCGTGCCCCTATTTGATTTCCCAGAGAACGAGGAATCTTAATCTCTTACCCGATCCCAGAACTCTGTGCTAAGGTGATTCACAGGTGCAAGGCACCGAGAGCCAATTGCTCTTTAGCTCCTAGAGAGCTTAGTGTTTTGAATACCAGGAGGTGATGCCTATGTCAGATAGTAATAAATGCATGGGTTTTCAGGTTGGCGTTAACCGGCTGTGGGCCGGGGCCGTTCTCTAAGTACCCGTCTAGAATTGGAGGATATCCCCTCCAAACCTAGACACGCTGGGGTTCCTCCCGGCAGTCAGGTGTCAAACTGAAAACCCGCTACACCGCTCTTACTCCAGGATCGTTGAAAGTCTTATGCTATTGAACGACAGTTAGTAAGAGCGGATAGTTGTGGAAATCATGGGAAATAACAAAGAATGGCTAAACTGACTTCAGCAGAAATCGAGGAAAAAGCAAAATCCCTCTCAGGATGGGAAGTGAAAGGAGAAACCCTCCAGTGCCAACGAAAGTTTAAGGACTTTCTGGAGGCGATCGCCTTTATCAACCAACTGGTTGGCCCCTCAGAAGCCGCCAACCATCACCCCGACCTCTTCCTATCCTACAATCGAGTCACCATCACCTTGACAACCCATGATACAGGTGGTTTAACAGAAAAGGATTTCGCTCTGGCACAAGCGATCTCAAAAATAGAGTAAGGTAGACTAAAATAAGCTTTCTAAAGTTAAAAGCTTAAATGGTGTGAGGAGCAAGTAAAATGTCAAAACTTCTGTGGAAGACCTTGCTGGTTAGTCCAGCCGTCTTAAGTACCATCATTACCGGTTCCGTGGGCAAAGCAGCCGAATACACTAACGGTTCAACCCCCTCCTGGGCAAGTAGTCAAACGCTACAATTCCAACCCAGTCAAGACCTCCCCGTAGGATTACCAGAAACATTCAGTCCAGAATTAACCTCCAATCTGGATCTAACCCTTCCTACCCTAGTTGCCCAAGATCGCTCAACCCTCGATCAAGTCATCGATTACAGCACCAACGGGGAAGAAGTGGCAGAAGAAGCGGAACAAGTCACTTCCGTTTCCCAACTGCGAGATGTTCGTCCTACCGATTGGGCCTTCCAAGCCCTCCAATCTCTGGTAGAGCGCTATGGCTGTATCGCCGGTTATCCCGATGGCACCTATCGAGGCAACCAAGCCATGACTCGCTATGAGTTCGCTGCCGGTTTAAATGCCTGTCTAGACCGAATCAACGAGTTAATCGCCGCTGCTACCGCCAACGCCGTCACTCGTGAAGACTTAGCCGCCCTCCAACGGCTACAAGAAGAATTCGCGGCTGAATTAGCCACCTTACGCGGTCGAGTGGATGCTCTAGAAGCTCGCACCACCGAACTGGAAGCCAACCAATTCTCCACCACAACTAAATTGGTTGGGGAAGCTATCTTTGCAATTACTGATGCTTGGGGAGCCAACCGCTCCCTAGACCACTCCCGCTTTAATGTGGGTCGTCGCCGAGCCTTTCTAGGAGTTCCTAGAAGTTTTGATTCCGCCCTATCGAGTAGCTACTCTAGCGACAATCAAACCGCTTTCATGGGGCGAGTGCGCTTAAACTTCAATACTAGCTTTACCGGCAAAGACTTACTGCTCACTCGTCTGCAAGCGGCCTCCAGAGACCGCTTCAACTTCCAGAAAGAATCCGGTCAAGGGTTGCAAACCTTCCAAGTGAATCAAGATGGATTTGCCAATAGCCAGTTGTATCTCGATAAACTGCAATACTACTGGAGCTTAAATAACCGGATTAACGTGGTGCTGTCAGCAGATGGGGGAACCTTTGATGACTTCGTACCGACTCTGAATCCTTACTTTGAAGATTACGACGGTGGTAGTGGTTCACTCAATACCTTCTCGCAACGCAACCCCCTCTATCGAATTGGCGGTGGTGCGGGGATGGGCTTAGATATGAATTTGGGAGACTTCAAATTCCTGAATTTGGGAGCAGTAAACCTGAGTGTGGGCTACTTGATGGATGACCTGAATAATCCTTCGAGAGTTGAAGGGGGAGATTCAGGACTGTTAGCACAATTAACTATTACCCCTTCAAACAACCTTTCTTTTGCCTTTACCTACGTGAATGGCTACCACACTGAGAATGAGCCAATCTTTGACAATGGGTATGGGTTTGAGTTGGTGGGAACTCCGCAAGTGCGTCTGCTGACAGACTTGGGTCGGACTTCTACAAATTCCTATGGTGGCGCTTTCTCTTGGCGGCTCAGTCCTAAATTTGTGCTCAATGGGTTCATGGGCTATAGCCATGCTCAGTTGCTCACCGCTGGACAGCGGGGTGAAGGGGAAATCTGGACGTATGCTCTGAATATGGCGTTCCCTGACTTGTTCCGAGCCGGTAACGTGGGTGGTATTTCTGTGGGTGTACCCCCGACTTTGGCTGGAGTGAGCTTAACAGGCAAAGTGGACAATGGTACTCCTGTTAACATCGAAACCTTCTACAAAATCCGAGTGTCGGATAATATTTCGTTGACTCCTGGGTTTACGGTGTTGATTAATCCTTTCCAGAATGCTTTGGATGAGGATACGGTGGTCATCGGTACCTTGAGAACGACCCTCTCCTTCTGATGAAAAAGATCAGGGTTAAGGTGAATTGCTCTTTAGCCCTGATGTTTGGCTCAATTGAGTGGCCATCAATACTCTATGGTTGATAAAAATAATGAGGAAGAAAGACAGTGTAGTCTGGATTACCTGACATTTGATCGCTGAAGTGATAAGATCCCGATTGGGAAGTTATGATTTACTAGGTGTGAGGAGAAAAATCTAATGAAGTCAAGGCTTCTGTGGAAATCAATGAGTCTGACCCCAGCCTTAGTGGGGGCAGTTTTACTAGCATCAGGAAGTGCGATCGCCTCGGAACCCCAGGCAGAAAGCAAGAGCCAACTAGCCCAACCCAATACCGTCAACCTCGACCAGATTCGGGAATACACCAGAGGAACCTCCCGTACCCCTGGCGCACCTTCCATGGGACAAGTCACCTCCGTATCCCAACTGCGAGACGTACGCCCCACAGACTGGGCCTTCCAAGCCCTCCAATCCTTGGTAGAGCGATATGGCTGTATCGCCGGTTATCCCGATGGCACCTATCGAGGCAACCGGGCCATGACCCGCTATGAGTTTGCCGCTGGGGTGAATGCTTGTTTAGACCGGATCAACGAACTAATTGCAGCTTCTACCGCCAACTTAGTCACCCGCGAAGATTTGGCAGCACTGCAACGGTTACAAGAAGAATTTGCCGCTGAACTAGCTACTCTGCGCGGACGAGTAGACAGCCTAGAAGCGAGAGTAGAATTTCTGGAAGAGCATCAATTCTCCACCACGACTAAACTTAGAGGAGAAGCGATTTTCTCAATGACTAATCTTTGGGGAGAAGATAAAGCCCTCAGAGGTTGGGGCCCCTACCGTCGTCGTATTCCCAATTCTACGACGGCCGGTGGTCATCGAGCCGATGTAGATGATGAGCTGACCTTCTCTGGTCGGGTGCGGTTGAACTTTGATACCAGTTTTGCTGGAAAAGATCGACTGAGAACTCGTTTGCAAGCAGGAAACATTGGTAGCACTCGCAACCCATTAGGAACCAGTTCCGCTCGTTTGGACTACGAAACTGATACAGGTAACAACTTCCAAGTTTCGATTCTGGCCTACAGTTTCCCCTACGGCGGCTACTTTGAGAAAGGTAAGCCCAGGGGGATGATGCAAATCTCGGCGATCGGGGGAGCCGCAGATGATTTAATTCCTGTATTCAGTCTCAATAGTAGTGGCAGTGGGACTTTATCTCGATTTAGTGCTCGTAGCCCCATTTACAGATCTAATGCTGATGTGGGGATTGTAGGAACTTACTACTTCACTCCCAAAATCAGCCTCGGTTACTCCTACCTAGCCGGGAACGCCAACAACCCTAGAAATGGCAATGGTTTGTTTAATGGCACGTTCCAAGCCCTGGGTCAGTTGAGCTATGAAGGAGATAAGTTTGGGATTGGTTTCACCTATGCTCGTGACTATGTGTCTGGAGTAGATCGCAGTAGTGTAAGTAACTTATCTGGCTCTCTCCTGGGAGGAATTGGGGTATTAGCCTCCGATCCATTCCGCAAGCCAGGAGAAGCAGTCGCCTCTGATTCCTACGGTATTGCGGCTCAGTGGAAGGTGAGCAAGCGGTTTGTGCTCAATGCTTGGGGACAATATACCAACGCCCAAGATCTCAGTGATGATGATACTTTGGAAGATGCGGATATCTGGAACTGGTTAGTTGGGTTTACTTTCCCGGATCTCGGTGGCAAAGGCAACCTGGGCGGATTGATGGTAGGGATGCCTCCTCATGTGACTTCGGGAACAGGGGAAGCGCCAGATACCCCAATTCATCTGGAAGCGTTCTACCGGATGCGTGTCAGCGACAATATCCTGATCACTCCTGGTGTCTTTGCGGTGATTAATCCAGAAGGGGATAGCAGGAACAGCACGGTTTATGTCGGTACCATCCGAACAACTTTCCGATTCTAAACTCTAGAGGTTTAGGGATCGAACTCAACGGTTAGGCGAGTATTTGCTATCACAGATAACAAATACTCGCCTTTAGTTATGTTAGTTTTTATAGAATTGCTCGTGGTATTGTCCATCGGAACCCTGACATTCCCAAGGTTAAGTGATACAATGCTAGACGAGAAGTAGTGATTTTAGGTGTGAGGAGAATAAAGTATGAACTCAAAACTTCTATGGAAGTCAATAGGGATAACCCCCGTTTTGTTGGGAGCAACTTTGCTGGTATCAGCAAGGGCGATCGCCTCAGAAAAGCACGTTAATAGCCCAGCCGAGTCCGTCCAACCCAGCCCAGAATGGCTGAATCTCGGCCAAGTACAAGAATACTACAAAGGAACCCCCTCATCATCAATTGGTCAAGTTACCTCCGTCTCCCAACTCCGGGATGTCCGCCCCACAGACTGGGCCTTCCAAGCCCTACAATCCCTGGTAGAACGATATGGTTGTATCGCGGGTTATCCCGATGGCACCTATCGAGGCAACCGGGCAATGACCCGTTATGAATTTGCCGCTGGGGTCAACGCCTGCTTAGATCGGATTAACGAACTGATTGCCGCTGCCACTGCTAACCTAGTCACCCGTGAAGACTTAGCCATCCTGCAACGGTTACAAGAAGAATTTGCGGCTGAACTGGCTACCTTGCGGGGACGGGTAGATGGTTTAGAAGCGAGAGTGGAGTTTCTGGAAGAGCATCAGTTCTCTACCACCACCAAGCTCGGTGGAGAAGTAATCTTCTCGATGACAAATTTGTGGGGAGAAGACAAAGCCGTGAGAGGCTGGGGTCCAGAGCGTCGGACAATCCCTGGCTCAACAGCCGAAGGAGGTCATAGATCCGATGTGGACAATGAACTCACTTTCTCTGGTCGAGTACGACTATCATTTAATACCAGCTTTACGGGAGAAGACCTTCTGCTCACTCGTTTACAAGCAGGAAATGTTAGTAGCAATTCCTCTGCTTTAGGAACCAGTTCTGCTCGTTTAGCCTATGACAACAACACGGGAAATAATGCCCAAGTCGATATCCTCAGCTATGCATTCCCCTACGGCGGCTACTTTGAAGACGGTACTGCTAGAGGCAGAATGGAATTTGCGGTCATTGGTGGTGCGCCAGATGACTTAATTCCCACGTTTTCAATGAACAGTGGTGGCAGCGGAACTCTGTCTCGGTTTAGCAGCCTTAGCCCCATCTACCGCACGATTGGTGAGGCGGGCATTGTGGGGATGTACTATTTTACGCCTAAAATTAGCTTAGGCTATTCTTACATGGCGGCAGGTGCGAATAGCCCCACGGATGGCAATGGTTTATTTAATGGCTCTTTCCAAGCTCTGGGTCAGTTGAGCTATGAAGGAGAGAGATTTGGGATTGGGTTTACCTACGCTCGCGACTATATTTCGGCAGCGGCTCGTGGTGATGCAGATAGCTTATCTGGCCCCTTAGTTGGGGGGATTGGAGTATTAGCGTCTGATCCCTTCCGTCTCCCGGATGAGGCGATGGCTTCAGATTCCTATGGCATTGCGATGCAATGGAAGGTGAGCAAGAAGTTTGTGCTCAATGCTTGGGGTCAGTATACTAATGCCCAAGACCTTAGTGATGAAGATCTCGACGATGCCGATATCTGGAACTGGCTGGTAGGGTTTACTTTCCCCGATCTTGGTGCTCAAGGTAACCTGGGTGGATTCGTGGTGGGGATGCCTCCTCATGTGACTTCGGGTTCCGGAGAAGCACCTGATACACCGATTCATCTGGAAGCGTTCTATCGGATGCGGTTAACGGATAATATTTCTGTTACGCCTGGGTTCTTGGCTGTGATTAACCCAGAAGGGGATAGTGATAATAGCACTGTGTACGTGGGTACGATTCGGACTACCTTTAAGTTCTAGACGATTGATGGGCTAAAAATTAGTGCTGAAGCAACCGGGTTTCTACTAGAAGCCCGGTTTTTAATGAGGACGTAAACGGGGCTTTTTTTTGGTAACCTAGAGGTAGAAATGTAAACTAAAGCGGACTGTGAGTTATTTTTCTGAATCTGGTGAGGACTTGAATATTCCGAATGGGGACTATCGGCAGTTGGATTATCGCAAACTTACGCCGATGCTTCAGCATTATGTGGATGTGAAAGAAAAATATCCCCATGCGTTGTTGCTCTATCGAGTTGGAGATTTTTTTGAGTGCTTTTTTCTGGATGCGATTACGATTTCTAGAGCGTTAGAATTAGTTCTCACCAGTAGAGATGGGGGAAAGGAAATTGGGCGAGTACCGATGACAGGCGTTCCCCATCATGCCTTAGATCGCTATTGTCCCCTTCTGGTGGAAAAGGGTTATGCGGTAGTAGTGTGCGATCAAACGGAAGATGCTTCAGTGGCAGCGGCTGAAAAACGGATGGTGACGAGGGAAATCACTAAAATTATTACGCCGGGAACTTTGACTGAGGAGTCGATGTTAAGTGCTCGCCAGAATAATTTTTTGGCGGCGGTGGTGGTGGCAAAAGATCATTGGGGATTAGCTTATACGGATATTTCGACGGGAGAGTTTTTGAATACGCAAGGGAGTAATTTGGAGCATTTAACTCAGGAGTTGATGCGCTTACAACCGGCGGAGATTCTGGTGCCGACGGATGCTCCAGATTGGGGTAAAATGCTGCGTCCTGGAGAAAGTTCTGAGTTACTTCCCCAGGGATTGCCTGGGTGTTTTTGTTATTCTTGGCGACCTCAAGGGCCGTTTGGTTTGTTGGATGCTAAAGAGCGAATTTTGAGTGCATTTAGGGTAAAGTCTTTGGAAGGGATGGGATGCGATCGCACGCCTTTGGGAGTTCGAGCCGCTGGGGGATTGTTGCAATATTTAGAAGAAACTCAGAAGCAATATCAAGTCACTTTACAGTTACTCAAAACCTATTTTACAGAAGATTTTCTCATTATTGATTATCAAAGTCGTCGCAATTTAGAAATTACGCAAACGGTGCGAGATGGAACTTTTAATGGTTCTTTGCTATGTGCTCTCGACCGGAGTTTAACTGCGATGGGGAGTCGAACTCTGCGTCGTTGGGTACTTCAGCCGTTGTTGAAAATCAAGGGAATTGAAGCAAGACAAGAAACTATAGAGGAATTAGTTAAAAAGACAGAATTAAGAGATGGGATTCGCCAAGTATTGCGACAAATTTCTGATTTAGAACGGTTGACGGGAAAGGCGGGAGCGGGTACAGCGAATGCGAGAGATTTAATGGCTTTAGCTGATTCTTTGGCTCAGTTACCGCTGTTAGAAAGTTGGGCGGCTAAGGGGAGTTCTGCTTTTCTCAGAGTTTTGCAAAAAATGCCTCCTGAATTGGAAAAGTTATCCCAAAAAATCAAATCTTTTTTGCTAGAGAATCCCCCCCAACATTTGAAAGAAGGAGGGTTGATTCGAGAGGGAGTGAGTGCAGAACTGGATCGGCGGCGATCGGATGCACAAGATGACCAAGATTGGTTAGCTTCTCTAGAAAGTCGAGAACGGGAAAGAACGGGGATTTCTACACTGAAAGTAGGGTATAATAAAACTTTTGGATATTATATTAGTATTTCTCGCGCTAAAGCGGATCAAGTGCCTTCAGATTATAGTCGAAAACAGACGTTGGTGAATGAAGAACGTTATATTACTGAAGAGCTAAAAGAGCGAGAAGCGAGAATTCTGACGGCACGGGAAGATTTGAATCAATTAGAATACGAATTGTTTGTACAATTACGTACGGAAGTAGGAGAACAAGCTGAATTAATTCGAGGAGTTTCTCGTGGAGTGGCTGCGATTGATGTGTTGTGTGGATTAGCCGAGGTGGCAGTAGTACAAGGATATTGTCGGCCGAAGCTGACGGAAAGTCGAGAAATTCGGATTCGTGAAGGACGACATCCGGTGGTTGAGCAAAGTTTAGGGCGGGCATTTTTTGTGCCTAATTCTACAGAGTTGGGTCAAAATGATGGGGATAAATCGATAGATTTGGTGATTTTAACGGGACCCAATGCTAGTGGTAAGAGTTGTTATTTGCGTCAGGTAGGCTTGATTCAATTAATGGCTCAAATTGGGAGTTTTGTGCCAGCGAGTTCGGCTATTTTGGGAATTTGCGATCGCATTTTTACTCGTGTGGGTGCTGTAGACGATTTAGCGACGGGTCAATCTACCTTTATGGTGGAGATGAATGAGACTGCAAATATTCTAAATCATGGTACCTCTCGTTCCCTCGTTTTGCTCGATGAAATTGGCAGAGGAACGGCTACTTTTGATGGATTATCGATTGCTTGGGCGGTGGCTGAATATCTGGCGACAGAGATTCGCGCGCGGACAATTTTTGCAACGCACTATCATGAATTGAATGAATTAGCGTCGATTTTAGGAAACGTGGCAAATTATCAGGTGACGGTGAAAGAAATGCCAGATAAAATTATTTTCTTGCATCAAGTACAACCGGGAGGTGCTGATAAATCCTATGGGATAGAAGCGGGAAGGTTAGCAGGATTGCCGCGGGTAGTGATTGAGCGGGCGAAACAAGTGATGAGTCAAATTGAAAAACATAGTAAAATTGCGGTAGGCTTGCGGGAAGGTGTGGTCAGTTCAGAGCAGAAAAAGCTAGACTAAAACGTGTGTGCGATCTATCGCGTTAGCGATGCGGAGCATTATCGTCCTCAATTACTACCGAGAAGAAGTTTTCTATCTCTGTGTGGTTTTCAGGCTTTTCTTTCTTTAGTCTTCAACCCATGACGATTATTCCTTTCTATTTGATTTTATTCACCCTGATTATGGTGGTGGCTCCTTCGGTAATAGCTATTCTTTTGCGGATGGCTCTTCATCTTCATCTGACGGTGCTTTCCCAGAAAGTCAGGCGGCTCATTCATTGGCAAACTTTAGGACGAAAACCTCATATTGTTGAATATCTAGAACAACGATATACAGAAGCCATTAGTCGGTTAGAACAGGTGAATACGGGAGCACTCATTGATCAAGTATATGGTCAAGAAAGTGTGCTGTTTCTTTCTTGTGATCAAATTGAATATTTAGGGCGCATTTTACCGAATTTACTTCTGTCGATGGGATTATTAGGCACTTTTATTGGAATTACCTTAAATTTAACGGCTTTAAGTGAGACAGTTAGCAATGCTACAGCTGTGGATATTAATAGTTTACTGCAAGCCCTGCAAAAACCCCTTCAGGGGATGGGAATTGCCTTTATTACCAGCTTAGTTTCGATTTTATTTAGTGCAATTGTTACGGTAGTGAATGGATTGTTTAATACGGCGATCGCCAAAAATCAATTAGTTAACTCTCTCGAAGATTATCTCGACAATATCTATCTGCAAACCCTAGAAAATAATACTCGATTTGACCGTGTAATTCAGGGTATGAATCATTCCTTTGAAGGCTTTCTCAATCGCTTTGGTCAAATGGTGAGTGCAGCCGTTGAACTGGCTTTAAAAGAAAAGATTCAAGAACTGGCAATTGAAAATCATCGCGCTACTGAACTAGCAGAAAAGGTCTATAGTCGGTTAACAGAAGCAACTCTGACTATTAGCCAAAGTACGGAAGAATTTAAACAATCTGCTGACCATTTCTTAGTGGTTGCAGAACGTTTAGAGCAGAGTCCATTTCCCCAAAGTTTAGCTACAGCCACAGCCAGTTTAGCGCAATTACAACGGGGATTTGATCAATCCATTCATAGCTTAACTACTTCTGTACAAACCATTGAAATTGCAGCTTTAGAATTACAAAGCTATAGTAAACGGTTAGCAAAATTTGGCGAGCAAATGCATCAACATCAGGCAAATTCCCTGCAAGTGATTCAAGCACAACAGCAAACTCAACAATCTCTCGATCAAATGATTTCCCAGTTGCAAGCAGGTACTCAAGGGTTTCAAATCGCAGCTAAAGCGGTCGATCAACTGCAACGACGCACAATCGCAAAAGCGGAAGATTTAGAGGCATTACAAGGGGAAATCAGACAAGTGGTAATTGCCTTAAATCAAGTGAGTCATAATTTCCAGCAAGGATTGGATCGTCTCGGCAAATCTCTGACTACTTCAAATTTTAATTCAACTCCCTAAAGTCCCTTATTTTTGGTGTTATCAATTATGAATCGTCGCCATTCTCGTAGTTTAGCAGATCAAGAAGAATTAAAAGTTTGGACTTCGTTCACTGATTTAATGTCCAATGCATTCATGATTTTAACCTTATTTCTGTTTCTGGCTTTGATCAAATCGGTTTTTCTCAAATCTCTCTCAGAGAGTAACGCCACTCGTTCACAAGAGCTAGAATCTCAATTAGCCAATTTACAACTGGAATTGGATAGCCAAACTAGCTTAGTTCAAGGATTAGAAGGACAAGTGGCGAATCTCCAAGATCAACTGCAACGGCGAGAGAATGTGGTGCAAAGGCTGCAAGGAGAAATTGAGCGATTAAAATCTCCTCCTGTGATTGTTTTGCGTGAATCTCAATCTCGCAGTTTTGCGTCAGGAAGTGCGGAAATATCACCAGAATTACAGCGATATATTGCGGAAGATTTGGTCAATCAAATTGAAAATTTTGCTCAAAATTATCAAGGTTATGTTGTAGAAGTGATTGGTCATACTGATGGACAAGAGAATACGGGGAGTCTGAGTAATTTAGACCAAACTTTAGAGTCAGTGGTGAGCGGAAATGCTGCGGTATCTGTGTTAAATCCTGGCTCAAATGCGGATTTAGGTTTAATGCGATCGCTCGCTGTAGTTAAGGCTCTACAAGGTCATCCTAAATTACAATCTATGGGATTACAATTTAAAGCCTATTCAGCGGCTCAATTATATGGTGTTGCTGGAAACTTTTCACCTACGGATAATCGAGACAATCCCAACCGACGGCGCATTGAAATTCGCTTTACTCCTCCGGCAGTAGAGCGGTAAATTTAACTGAGGAGAAAATAGCCATGGTAACTTCAGAATTTGACAGTGTATATGGGCCCGTAATTTCTTGGCGATATGGGCGATCGCTCGGTATTGATCCCATTGGTAAAACGTCGATTTGTTCCTTTAACTGTGTCTATTGTCAGTTAGGAGAAATTGAAATTGTTACCCGCGATCGCGCTATTTATGTCTCTACGGAAACCATTCTCAAAGATTTACAAAATTTTGCTCCATGGGAGGTAGATATTGTCACCCTCAGTGGCAGTGGTGAACCCACGTTAGCCTTAAATTTGGGGGAAATCCTGCGAGGAATTAAACAACTTACTGCAAAACCTACCTTGGTTTTAACCAATGGCACATTATTAGACGATCCGCAAGTACAAGCAGACTTAAAATATGCTGATTTTCTGTCAGTGAAATTAGATGCGATCGCCCCTGATCCCCTTCAGCGCATTAATCGCCCCGTAGATAGCTTAAACCTATCCCAAATGTGGGCAGGAATGCTCGAATTTCGGCGACACTATTCTGGGAGTATAGGGGTACAAACCATGATTCTCTCTCCTTGGGATCAGGAAACGCGCGATCGCTATATTCGCATGATGCAAGAATTATCGCCCATCGAAATTCAACTCAATACCCCTAGTCGCCCCAAACCAGTCCAGCGACAACTAGACGGGCGAGGCAACCATACCCCAGAAGAAAAACGCCCCTATGAAGTCAGGCAACTCAAATGTGTCGCTCAAACTGTATTAGAACAATTGGCTACAGAAATTGAGGCAAAAACAGCAATTCCAGTACGGTATCGTCAATCCTCCTAGTAAAAGATGTCTCATTGTGATTTGAAATCGCCCTAATTCGCGATCGCTCATTTAGACACCATTTATCAATCGATTTAGACATGACCGACTACGATTCCCCTTGGAAAGAAGCCATCTCCCTCTATTTCCATCAGTTCCTAGAGTTCTTCTTCCCCACTATTGCCGCCGATATCAATTGGCAACAAGGATTTGAATTTCTCGATACCGAACTGCAACAAATCAAACGAGAGACGGAAACCGGACGACTCGATACAGATAAATTAGTCAAAGTCTGGCGCAGGAATGGCAAAGAAGCCTGGGTTTTAGTACATATCGAAATTCAATCTCAGCGCCAGTCTCAGTTTCCTGAACGAATGTACTTATACCACAGCCGTATTTTTGACACCTATCGTCATACCGTCGCCAGCTTAGGAGTGTTAGCAGATGAGCAACCCTCATGGCGACCTACTCGCTATCAAGAAGAGTTATGGGGATGCCGCTCCCTGCTAGAATTCCCAACCGTAAAACTCCTAGACTACGATCAGACTCAATTGGATACCCATCCGAATCCCTTTGCTGCTGTGGTAGCAGCCCATCGAGCAGCTCAACAGATAGGCGAAGATAGTCAACAAGACTATCAGCGGAAATTAAAGTTAGTGAAAAGCCTGTATCAGCGAGGACTCAATCGAGATGATATCCTAGAGTTATTTCGATTAATTGACTGGTTTATTGCCTTACCGGAGCATGAAGAACAGCGTTTGTGGAGAGAAATTCAGACTTTAGAACAGGAGAGTCAGATGCCTTATATTACCAGCGTTGAACGCTTTGGAATCGAAAAAGGACGACAGGAAGGACGACAGGAAGGACGACAGGAAGGACGACAGGAAGGACGACAGGAAGATATTCTTCGGATTCTGGAAGTCAGGTTTGATGCAGTTCCTTTGTCTTTGAGAGAGAAAGTGAGTCAAATCACTGATTTGGAGGTGCTTGATCTGCTGCTGGTGCAAGCAGTTACCAGTCAATCTGTGGAAGGGCTTGAGTCAGCGCTCAAACCCTTGTTGACTGGGGAAAGATCAGAAGAACTCTAGAGTAGCCCTACAAAACTTCTGAGGTTTTTTGTAGCGCTTCATCTTCACGCACCAGGAGACAAGCTAAAGGAATAACCACAGGAATTTCAATCCGAAAAGTTGTCCCTTTTCCTAATTCAGAAAAACAACTGAGTTTTCCCTGGTGCTTTTCCACAATAATTTGATAACTAATCGCTAATCCCATTCCTGTTCCTTGACCAATGGCTTTGGTAGTGAAAAAGGGATCAAAGAGTTTTGGTCGAATTTCCTCTGGTACTCCCGATCCATTGTCTTTGACATCAATGATTACCCAATTTTCTAATTCAGGATGGATAGTGGTAGAGAGGACAATTTGATTGGGATTTGCTTCTAAATCTTGATAGGTTCGATTTTGGCGGATATTGGTTTCTTCTAAGGCATCAATGGCATTGGCAATTAAATTCATAAAGACTTGATTTAATTGACTGGGATAACATTGTATGGGAGGAATTTTGCCGTAGTTTTTGAGGATTTGAATCCCTGGACGATGGGCTTTAGGTTTGAGGCGATTATTGAGGATTAATAGGGTACTATCGATGCCTTCATGGATATTCACTGCCTTGACTTCGCTTTCATCAAGGCGGGAGAAGTTTCGTAGCGATCGCACAATTTCTCGAATTCGATCTGCACCAATTTGCATCGAATTTAACAGTTTTGGTAGATCTTCTACTAGGAACTCTAGATCGGCATTTTCGCATTCCTCTTCTAGCTCTTTCGGAATCACTGGATAATAATTTTGGTACAGACTCAGAATTGACAGTAAATCTCGGGTATAATGGGTGGCATGGGCTAGATTTCCATAGATAAAATTGACTGGATTATTAATTTCATGGGCAATGCCTGCCACTAATTGCCCTAAACTTGACATTTTTTCACTCTGAATTAACTGCATTTGCGCCTGTTTCAGATCCTTGAGGGTTTTTTCCAACTCCACAGACTTTTCTCGTTCCTTCGATTCAGAAATTCTCAAAGCAGTATTTAGTTGTGCCAGTTCTTCTGCTTTTCGCAGAATAATAGTCATGATTGATTGACGCAGGCTTAATGCCGTGTCAATTTCACACTTTTTCCAGGGCAAAGACTGTAAATGAACCGTTTCTTTCCATAGCTCAAATGATTTCCTTGGGCAAAGAATGGCTTGATTGGAGCTGCTTGGTTGTAGGGAATCTTCTGGTTTACCTGCCCAGTTGACTGTATGGATCACTTCGGGACGAAACCAAATTAAATATTGGTTTTTAGATCCTGTAATGGCAATTACTAAGATCCCGCTGGCTATTTCTTTATAGGCTTCCGCATCCGGGTGTATATGGGATAGACAATGGGTGGAAAAGCAGCGAGATTCTCCTAGATAATAATCTAAATTTTCTAGGAGTTGTTTGATATCATCTCTCTCTGGGGTTTCGCCAATTAGGGTGAGGCGATCGCTTGAGCCAATCGCTGCTCCTGTAGCGCCTACCAAGTCCAGTAAATCTTGCTGATTTGCGACCAACCCATCTCTATAATTCTCTACTTTAGACATAGACTCTAATAATCGAGATTCAATCGCTTTAAGTTGCAGCCGATATTCATAGTCTTCATTGTACTCCTTGTGCAGTAACTCTAAAGACAAAGAGCGCGCTAAAAGTTCACAAGCAGCCCGTTGATTATAGGAGATGAGAATAGATGCATAGTGATGGCAAGCAATCAATCCCCAAAGTTTCTGATCCTTGATTAACGAAATCACCATTGATGAGTGTACCCCCATGTTTTGAAGATATTGTAAGTGACAAGAAGAGGCGCTTCTAAGGTGGGAAAACTCTAAGTTGGTTGGTGTTCCGGTTAAAGGATTTTCACGAGGAATCAGTTCAATCGAGTTAGCGTTGACATCAAAAATGAAGCGGAGCCAATTTTTTAGAAATAGCTTCCGGCTTTCTTCTGGAATATCAATATCAGGATAATGTAGACCTAGATAGGATTCTAAATCGTCTCGTTTAGCTTCGGTAATCACACTGCCATGATTGTCTTCATAAAACTTATACAGCATCACCCGATCAAATCCAGTAATCTCGCGAATGTATTGCACTGCAATTTGACACACTTCTTCTAGGGTTTCAGCTTGATTAAGGGCGATCGCTGACTCCTTGGTGAGATAATAGAAATTCAAAGGTTCATGGAATTCTTGCCGTGATGAAAGCTCTAATTCTAAAATCAAACAACTATTATGGCGATGAATTAAGCCAATCAACCACAAATCTTCCTGGGAGATAATCTTTAATCTCAGGGGATTAATTTTTTGAATGTTTGGGTTATTTAAGTGATCCTCAATCAGAGCGATCGCCGTCGGCTCTAACAGCACCGATAGGTGGTGATTCAATAACGTCTCTGGAGCACCACCCAACATAGACTCTACATTTTCACTGACTTGTAAAATTATTAACTCTGGTTCTTTCACCACCAACAACACCCCATGGGGTTGAATGACACTAGGAAACGTCACTGATTCTTGTTGAACTAGGCGCAAATTGCGAGAACGGCGTAAACTGACATTAAATTGGGTATTCATAATCAAACAATGCGTAGAATGAAGCTATGCCTCCCCAAAAAGCGGAGGAATTTGGGTTAAATGCGACTCAGCGAAACCCCTTTAATCTGATGATCCCCTGAATTATTGGATTAATTGGTGCTAAGACTAGAAGGACTCTTAGATTAACTTTATTCACTTTAGCACCAAAACCTTCTTTCAGCACAAGGATTGACTAAAATCAAGATTTCTTGCTTCACTGTCCCCATCAAGATTCGCTTTTCTGAGCAATAAAAATTTAAGAAAACCGTATTCTCAGTAGTAAAACGGTAAAATCAAGAAATAAAAGTTACAAATTTATGACAATATTACTTAGGCAGCTTGAGATCAATTGAGAAATAGTGAACTCTGCCCAACACTAATGGGGAAAAAAGTAAATCTTAATTATCTAGACTGATGCTGAGAGATTCACACTCTAGGAAAAGAATTCCGCTCAAAATACTCAAAAACCGCATAAAATCAGCAAGGATTCCGTGAAATGAAAAAGAGCGATCGCCAGCCCCTTACCTGATTCACAACCCTCCTCACTTGCCTTAGTAAAATATAGCAAGGATAATAGAAACAAAATTATACAGGACTCCCGTGCCAGAGATTGAAGGTAGCCACATCCGACTCAACAAAGTCACCAGGGAATGGGTCATCTACGCTCCCCGGAGAAAACACCGTCCCCAGGACTTTCATCCCTCCTGCCAGCTTCCTGTCCTCCTATCCCTCCCCTGCCCCTTCTGTCCAGGAGGAAGCCACGAAGAAGAACCCATCCTCCTAGAACTCCCCAAAGCCAACGGTTCAGGATGGCAAACCCGCGTCATTGCCAACCGCTATCCCGCCCTTTCCCCCCAAGGCAACACCACCCGATCATCCCATGGCATCTACCTAATGATGCCAGGATACGGTAGACATGAAGTAATCATCGAAAGCCCAGATCATCACAAAGACATCCCCACCATGGATATCTCAGAAGTAGAACTGATTATAGAAACCTACCACCACCGCTACATTGACCTAATGCGAGGCCATGAAAGCATGATGGGAATTATTTTTCGCAACCATGGTCAACGAGCAGGAGCCTCCCAAACTCATCCCCATTCTCAAATTATCATCACCAGCATTGTCCCCCAGCACCGCCGATGGCGCGAAGAAGAAGCCCAGCGCTATTACGACGATTGGGGGCGTTGCCTCTATTGCGATATCCTCAAATTTGAACATAAAGAACAAACACGAGTGATTGCAGAAAATAACTCCTTTCTTGCCTTTGTCCCCTTTGCTGCTGAAGTCCCCTTTGAGATCTGTATTGCCCCAAAAACCCATCAAGCCGACTTTGGCAGCCTGACAGATACCGAAAAAACTGATTTTGCTGCGATGCTACAACTACTGCTCACTCGCCTATATCAGAAATTGGATGATCCAGACTACAACTACGTGATCAACACGGCCGCTCGCTATAAAGCGGAAGAACCTCAAGTTCACTGGTATTGCCAAATTCGTCCCCGGCTGACGACTCCGGCTGGGTTTGAAATTGCCTCTAGTGTCAGCATTAATCCTTCCTTGCCGGAATGGGATGCGGAATTTCTGCGCGGAAGCTAATGGGCTAAAATGAAACCTTTGTTTCTGGATTAAAATTAAGGTTTATGGGCAATACGTTTGGACATTTATTTCGGATTACCACCTTTGGCGAGTCTCATGGCGGAGGCGTAGGAGTAATTATTGACGGTTGTCCTCCCCGGCTCAAGATTTCCACGGAGGAGATCCAGGGAGAATTGGATCGTCGTCGCCCAGGACAAAGTAAAATTACGACTCCTCGCAAAGAAACCGATACCTGTGAGATTCTTTCTGGGGTGTTTGAAGGGAGAACCTTGGGAACACCGATCGCCATTTTAGTGCGCAATCAAGATACCCGGCCTCAAGATTATGACGAAATGGCCCAAAAATACCGGCCTTCCCATGCGGATGCCACCTACGACGCGAAATATGGCATCCGCAATTGGCAAGGAGGGGGACGCTCTTCCGCGCGAGAAACCATTGGTAGAGTGGCAGCGGGAGCCATTGCCAAAAAAATCCTCAAACTCGCCGCTGGAGTAGAAATTATTGGCTATGTGAAACGGATTCATACCCTAGAAGCAGAGGTGGATCCAGAGCAAGTGACTCTCGAACAGGTAGAAAGCAATATCGTCCGTTGTCCAGATCCAGAGGCAGCAGAACGGATGATTGCACGGATTGAAGCAATCAAACAGCAAGGGGATTCTGTTGGGGGTGTGGTGGAATGTGTGGCACGTCATGTACCGAAAGGTCTGGGAATGCCGGTTTTTGATAAACTAGAAGCAGATTTAGCCAAAGGGGTGATGTCTCTGCCAGCCAGCAAAGGGTTTGAAATTGGTTCTGGATTTGGCGGCACTGTTCTTACCGGCAGTGAGCATAATGATGAGTTTACTCTAGACGGCAGTGGTGAAATTCGCACGCTCACGAATCATTCTGGTGGTATTCAAGGGGGCATCTCGAACGGAGAATCGATGATTGTGAGAGTAGCGTTTAAGCCGACTGCGACGATTCGCAAAGAACAGCGTACCGTCACGCGCGATCGCCAAGAAACCCTTCTCGCCGCCAAAGGTCGCCACGATCCTTGCGTTTTACCCAGAGCCGTGCCTATGGTAGAAGCAATGGTGGCCCTCGTCCTGTGTGACCACCTCCTTCGTCACCAAGGTCAATGCAGAACACTCAATTTACACGATGATTAACACTCTTTCTTCCCCCTTTGAGGTTCAATTTTGGGGCGTTCGTGGCAGTATTCCTGCTCCTGGCCCAGAAACCGTTCGTTATGGTGGCAATACCTCTTGCTTGGAGATGCGAATTGGAGACCAACACTTCATTTTTGATGGTGGTACGGGTTTACGGGGACTCGGCAATTACCTCGTCAAGAGTTGTCCTCTGAATATCCATCTGTTTTTTACCCATTATCACTGGGATCATATTCAAGGAGTGCCTTTCTTTTTACCCCTGTTTATACCAGAGAATCAGATCCATGTTTGGGGGAATGTACCTGAATCAAGTGAGTCTTTAGAAGATCATTTTCATCACTCGATTTTGCACGTTAATTCTCCCGTGCCTTCCCCCATTCCCAAGGCAGATTTAAAGTTTTCTAAGTTATCTCCTGGAGAGGTAATTTCTTTGGGTGATATTGAGATGGAAACGGGTCATCTCAATCATCCTAATGGGGCGATGGGATACCGGATTAGTTGGGGAGGAGCTACGGCTGTGTATTGTACTGATACGGAACATTATGGCGATCGCCTCGATCCTGATGTCCTCCAACTGGCTCGTAACGCCGATATTTTAATCTACGATGCCATGTACACCGACGAAGAATACCATCATCCCAAATCTTCTAAAGTCGGTTGGGGTCATTCTACCTGGCAAGAAGGGGTGAAAGTCGCTCAAGCCGCCGGGGTGAAAAAGCTGGTCATTTTTCATCATGAACCTAACCATGATGATGATACCCTAGACCAAATTCAGACCCAGGTTCAAGCAGTCTTTCCTAATTCTATTCTCGCTCGTGAAGGGATGGTAATTAAGCTCGTTTAATCAATCTTAAGTCGTTTCTCCATTCTCTTCTGGAGGATTCCCAATCCCCAATTGATGTTTACTCTCCTCTAGTTGTAGCCATAAATTCCGAATCTGTTCATAGGCTTGGGCTGGAGACACTTTGCCGCTAGTCTCTAAAGAACAAACATAGGTGACTCGCTGGGCAAATTCCTGCAAATTAGCATCAAAAACTAAGTGCTCTGGAGTAAACTTACCATAATATCGACTACGAGGATACAAAAAATCAGACCGTTCCACCATATCTCCTGTCCTCTGGGTTCTTAACTAGGGCCACTATAACTCTTTCGTTCCGAGAAAGGTAAAATGTCATCCATTGCTGGGGTATAACCCCCTATTCAGTCAATTCTGACTGACAGCAGTTTCTTTTGCCATGGATGGACCCATAGCGGAGGAAACTGTTGTCGCAATTACGAGAAAGGCGGTATGGGGTTTAATGATTATTTGGTATTCAGGTTTTTTTCAATGGCTTGCATGAGGGGATTGAGGTTTTGGCGATAGGCTAACCAAGCGGCGATCGCCTCTGGTTTATTCGCCACATTTTTTTGCAGAAAAATTACCCCATCGTGAAACTCAAGGATACCATAACTTCTTTGTTGAATCAACCCATCGATCAATGTGGTAATATAGTACAAAGCCTGTCTCTCTTCGCGAAAAGCGACTTGATACTTTTGTAGTCGCCACAGATCGGCAATTAGATATTCTACTTGTTGGCGATCGCCCCCGGCATCCCTAAAGTCAATTCCCGGTAAACGAATCACCGCTGATCTGCCCGAAAGATGGGGAACAATTTCCGTCGTGGTAGAAACACTTGCCTGAGCGGGAATGCGAGCCAGCAACTGATAAATTTGGGCAGAATGTCGCCATTGTTCTGGCAAAGACACAAACACCCAAGGCTGAACAGAATCAGGAATGATAAAATAAAATGTCCGATTAGGATTCGCCGTAATAGTAACCACGATCGATAGTACCATGCAGCCAATCCAAAACCGCTGAAACCGGGGAGTCAGTCGTCGAGGTTTGAGGTGGTTCATTGGTTGGGTAAAATTAGCAAAAGTTTGCCCTGCCCACCAAAGAATGGCTCCATAAAATAAGCCCGGAATCACTGTCATGGCATAGCGAATCGTAATTGCTAAAACGGATAATCCTTGACCTAATAACAACAATAATAGGGGAAAGCCTGCCACCAGCCAAGCTGTCGGAGACGCTAGGGGAATAAAGGCTAAAGGCAACTCCTGATTGATCAGATATTTCAGGGTTCTTCCGGGAGGAGAAATTAATTCCCAAATTACTAACCACGGTTGGGAGATCATGCCCCAAAGCACTTGCCAAGCAGACGCTTCATCACTATCGACATATTGCCCAAATTTGTCCACCAAAAAACGTTGGGAAACATCAGCAGAAAATTGGGGCATAATCAGGTTTGTCACTGTCATAATATACAAAAAACTGAGAGCGCATAATCCTATGCCCACCCGAGGATAACGTTTACTTAAAATCAGGTAAACTCCGATGCCAAAAATGACTAATCCTGAGTCTTCTCGCACCCCCAAAGTTGCTGCTACTAGGAGAGCAAAGACAATCCACCACCGTTTTTCTAGGGCTAACAGGAGGGTAAAGACAAAGAGGGGCAGTTGACTGATATTGTGAAAGTCGGATAAGGTTGGCCCAATTACGGCTGTGGCTGTGTAAAAACTACAACCAATCATGGCTGCTACGGGAGGATGGAGGTATTGTCTGGCTAAGGTGTAGAGGACTAATCCTGCGGCGGTTACTAGGGCAACCTGGAGCATAATCAGAGTAATTCCTTGGGGAAAAAGAGCGTAGAGGGGCAGCCACAGCAGCATACTAGGTGTAAAATGCTGCCCTAAATGATTGTGGGTGACAGTAGGAAATTCACCCCCATAAATGACTTCTGCCGAAAGTACGGAAGCAAGGGAAGTATTAAAAAAACGTCCATGGAGGCTATTCCAGAACATTTGATGAAATGATCCCTGATCGTAGGTAGAATAAAAGGTGTAGTGTCGGTGTAAAGTGAGAATTAAGGTTAATAGGAAAAAAGCGATCGCGGCGAAAATCACTGATCCGTCCGCTTGCGGAAATTTGAGACTGGAAGACTTTGACTTGAGCAATTCAGACATAGGATTCATTGAGTTTCACTGCCGCAGTAGCATCTTTTCGAGATCGGAGATTCTCCGTCGTAAAAACACTTTTCGCTTGTACAACGGACTCAATTGTATAGCAATCTGTACCAAATTAATCCCTGATGCCCTTGCTTGTGGTCTGTCCAGCCCAGTATGATATCCTCAGCGCTAAAATGCGAAATCATGGGGATAGTCAAGGGTGATGTTTCAAGTTTCGATTATTCTGCCCGTTTACAATGAGTCGGCGTGTATTGCGCAGACATTAGATGCGGTTTGGCAATATGCGATCGCCCATCCCCATTATCAGTTTATCTTTGTTGATGATGGCTCTACTGATGCCAGTCATGCCATTCTCCAGCCCTTAATCGCCACCCTCGACAGTCCCCAAATTAAACTGATTTCCTATACCCCTAACCAAGGCAAAGGATTTGCCATTAAACAAGGACTCAAAGTTTGTGAAGGGGAATATATTGGCTTTATTGATAGCGATTTAGCCTACTCTTTAGAACATCTCGAATTTTTAGTCAATCAACTCGAAATCTATGATGTAGTGATTGGATCGCGCACTCTAATTGCGACGGGATGGACAAAGTTTCATCGCCGTTTAATTGGTCAAATTTTCAATTGGATTTGTCGTCAAGTATTATCTCTGCCCTTTCGAGATATGCAAGCAGGAATTAAAGGATTTCGGAGGGCGATCGCCACAGATTTATTTCAGCGATTAGCCATTCGTCGCTTTGCCTTTGATGTAGAATTACTCTATCTAGCTCGGAAACGAGGCTACTCCATTGGGGAAATCCCGGCCATTGTTTCCGAATCCCACTTAACCATTACCTCCAATGTCAACTTAATGCGGGACTCTCTGGAAATGCTACTAAACTTAATTCAGATTTTATGGAAAGACGGGAGAGGCAGCTATGACTAAACCCAAAATTCTCCTGAGTTTTGACATCGAAGAATTTGATCTCCCCCTAGAATATGGTCAAAAGATTGATGAATCTACCCAATTTGACATCAGTTGGCAAGGTTTAAATGAGATGATCAAAATCTTGGAGCACCTCGACATTACTGCCACCTTTTTTGTCACGGCCAACTTTGCCCAACAGTATCCTAGTGCCATTCGAGCACTGAGCGATCGCCACGAAATCGCCTCCCATGGACTCTATCACTCCCACTGCCATCCCCACCACCTCCGCGACTCTCGCCTGATCCTCGAAAACCTCACCGGCAAACCCATTCAAGGCTTCCGGATGCCCAGACTACAACCCGTCAATGCATCCGCCCTTCAAGCCGCTGGCTATCACTACAACTCCTCCCTCAATCCCACCTACATTCCGGGCAGATATAACCACTTTTTCCAACCCCGCACCTACCACTACCAGCAGCACCTTCTGCACATTCCCACCTCAGTCACCCCCCTGATTCGTTTTCCCCTCTTTTGGCTCAGCTTTGAACTCTTTCCCCTCCCAGTGCTCCAACTCGCCTCTGCAATTACCTTAAAGTGGGATCATTACCTCTGTCTCTACTTCCATCCCTGGGAATTTACCAACCTGCAATCCTTCTGCCTGCCTAACTTCATTAAAAACAACTGCGGCGAAACCATGAAACACAAACTCACTGCCTATCTCCACTGGCTCAATTCCTTTAGTGACTTTATCACTTATGCTCAATTCGCTCGATATGTGGGCGACTAACAATACCAGACCATTGCACAGACTTTAACCGATCGCGGCGATAAGAAAAAAACAAATCTGCCCGCTGATAGGTACAATAAGGAGCGATCGCCACCTGTCCCAAATCAATCCCTAAACCCAACAATTGCCTCAGATTCACCTGGCGCACATCCAACCGCACCCGCTCCGGTTCCCCATCCGGCAAAAAAACCGCCCCTTCCCCCCCAGACAACCGAGCCATTAAATCCGGCACACCATCAGCCTTCACCAACGTTTTACCCACCTGCTCCGCCACCTCCCAGCCCACCTGATACTCCCATCCCGAAATCGCCGGACCCAGAGCAATGCGAAGATCAGACAACTGCGATCCTTGAGACTGAAAACGCCTAATCGCCTCTGGCACAATCTCCCCCGCTGTCCCTCGCCAACCGGCATGAACTGCCCCCACAGTACCCGTAACCACATCTCCCATTAAAACCGGCACACAATCAGCAGAACAGACCCAAACCGCCTCGTAAGCCCCCTCTGACAATAACCCATCCGCTTCTGGACGCAAAGACTCTCCCCAACTTTCCCTTTCCGAAGGCTTTAACACGCGATTTCCATGCACCTGTTTTACCCGATAAACCTGAGCCTGGGGATCTAAGATGGGGGTTAATTCTTCTGGCAGTTGAGGAGCAAAATGCCGGGTAAAAAAACCATGAGACCAAGAGTCTAGAAGGCTACAAGTGAGGTAAGTCCATTTTTGCTCTTGTTGCCAAGTCCAAGTAGCTGTCATGGATTCCCTCCAGGATTAGGCTCCCACGCCGTGAGCTGGGCAGAAAAATAATTAGGCATCCTAGCAAAAAGTTCGATAAGCTGATAGCTAAGTGTAATGTAATTTTGACCATGCAGCCGACGGATTCCTCCAAATTTACGAATAAAGCTTGGGAAGCGATTGTGAACTCTCAGGATGTCGCCCGCCGGGGAAAGCATCAGCAGTTGGAAGTAGAGCACATCGCTATTGCCCTTTTAGAGCAGGGGGGATTAGCTAAGACAATCCTGGAGAAAGCTGGGATTGATCCCGCGCAGTTATTGCAACAGTTGATTCAGTTTGACGCGCGTCAGAAAACATCCTATACGGTGGATCAATTGTATCTTGGCCGCAGTTTAGATAAGCTCTTGGATGAAGCAGAGGTGGCGCGGCAAGCCTGGAATGATGAGTATATTTCTGTGGAGCATATTTTACTGGCTTTTGCGGAAGACCAACGAGTTGGCCGGGATTTGGTGCGTCGTTTTAACCGCACGCGCACCCAACTGGAACAGACGATTCGGGAGATTCGTGGTAGTCAAACGGTGTCGGATCAGGCTCCAGAAAGCCGCTACGATGCGTTGGAGAAGTATGGGCGGGATCTGACGGAATTGGCGCGATCGGGTAATTTAGACCCGGTAATCGGGCGGGATGAGGAGATTCGGCGGGTGATTCAGGTGTTGTCGCGGCGACGGAAGAATAATCCGGTGTTGATTGGGGAGCCGGGGGTGGGGAAAACGGCGATCGCCGAAGCCCTCGCCCAGCGTATCATCAATAACGAAGTCCCCGAATCCCTCAAAAATCGCCAACTCATTACTCTCGACATGGGCAGTCTCATCGCTGGAGCTAAATATCGCGGCGAATTTGAAGCCAGACTCCGCGCCGTCTTACGAGAAGTTACTCACTCTGAAGGTCAAATTGTTCTCTTTATCGACGAACTCCATACCGTCGTCGGCACAGGTTCAGGGCAATCCAGCGCCATGGATGCCTCCAATTTACTCAAACCGATGTTAGCGCGGGGAGAGTTACGCTGTATTGGAGCCACCACCCTAGATGAATATCGCAATTATATTGAAAAAGATGCAGCCCTAGAGCGTCGGTTTCAACAGGTTTATGTGGATCAACCCGGAGTAGAAGATACTATCTCCATTTTGCGAGGATTAAAGGAGCGCTACGAAGTCCATCACGGGGTAAAAATTACGGATTCAGCCTTAGTTGCTGCTGCCAAGCTCTCCCATCGCTATATTACCGATCGCTTTTTACCAGATAAAGCTATTGATTTAGTCGATGAAGCGGCCGCCAAACTCAAAATGGATATTACCTCAAAGCCGGTAGAGTTGGAAACGATTGATCGCCGCATTATGCAGTTGGAGATGGAAAAGTTTTCTCTGCAAGGAGAACAGCTAAAAGAATCCCAAGAACGGTTTAGACGCATTGAGCAAGAGATTAAGCAACTCCAGGCAGAGCAAAAAGTGCTCAATGACCAATGGCAAGGGGAAAAACAACTGATTGATGATATTAATATTCTCAAGGAATTAGAAGATCAATTGCGGGTGCAAATCGAACAAGCAGAACGCGCTTATGATCTGAATCGGGCGGCTCAGTTGAAGTATGGAAAGCTGGAGAAAACGGAACGGGAACGAGAGCAAAAAGAGACTCAGTTACAAGAATTGCAGGCGAAAGGATCAGCCCTATTGCGCGAACAGGTGACGGAATCGGATATTGCCGAAATTGTCGCCAAGTGGACCGGAATTCCGGTCAATAGTTTGTTAGAGTCAGAACGACAAAAATTACTCCATTTAGAAAGTTATCTCCATAAGCGGGTAGTCGGTCAAGAAGAGGCGGTACAGGCGGTAGCGGAGGCGATCCGCCGTGCCCGCGCGGGCATGAAAGATCCTGGTCGTCCTATCGGTTCTTTCCTGTTTATGGGGCCGACAGGGGTGGGCAAGACGGAGTTGGCACGAGCGCTGGCGGCGAGTTTGTTCGATTCGGAAGAGGCGATTGTGCGAATTGATATGTCTGAGTATATGGAAAAGCACTCAGTGTCTCGGTTGGTAGGTGCGCCCCCCGGATATGTGGGGTATGAGGAAGGAGGGCAGTTGAGCGAGCAGGTGCGCCGCCGTCCCTATGCGGTGGTGCTGCTCGACGAGGTGGAAAAGGCTCACGCTGATGTGTTTAATATTTTACTGCAAGTATTGGATGATGGTAGAATTACGGATTCTCAGGGGCGAACGGTGGATTTTCGCAATACGGTAATTGTGATGACGAGTAATATTGGCTCGGAGCATATTTTGGATGTGTCGGGGGATGATACTCAGTATGAGGAGATGCGGAAACGGGTAGAAAAGGCGCTGAGAAAGCATTTTCGCCCAGAGTTTATTAATCGGGTGGATGATACGATTATTTTCCATGCGTTGGGGAAAGGGGAGTTAGGACGGATTGTGGATATTCAGCTACAACGAACCCAGGAGTTGTTGGCAGAGCAAAAGATTGGTCTGAAGATGACTCAGGGGGCGATTGACCATTTGGTGGAGGCAGGGTATGATCCCACCTATGGGGCGCGTCCCCTGAAACGGGCGATTCAGAAACAGGTGGAAAATGCGATCGCCACCAAAATTTTAGAGAATACTTTTACCGAAGGCGATACCATTATCATTGACTGCCAAGATGGAATACTGTCCTTTGCTCAAGAGAAGTCTCTCAGCACCTAGAGATGGTAGTCAAATCTGACTCTTGAGCGTCTTGGGAAGCACGAGACGAGACGCTCAAGAGTCAATTCTTTTCTCTAAAAGATTTGGTCTAATGCTGCCACACATCGTTCGCACAGGGTAGGATCTTCGAGACTGTCACCGACGTAAGTAGAGTAATTCCAACAGCGATCGCACTTTTCCCCCTCCGCTGACACTACTGCCACACCAAGGTGATCCGACACACTCTGATACTCCATTTCTGCCAAAACTGCTGGATTATCCACCAACGTTACCCCAGAGGTAATGAACAAATATCGCAACTCATCCACCCCATTCCCAATTCCCGCTGACGTTTCCTCTACAGCCGCGGGAACTAAAGTATCCGGTGATGTAGCCGGAATCTTCTCTGCCAGAGATTCTGACTCCTCACCGACACACTCTTGTACAAACCGATGCACTTGCGATCGCAGCACACCACGCCGGGAAGCAGGCAGCACCTGTTGAGTCACAAACCACACACTGTAGCCAATCCCCACCAACTCCCACAGAGAAGAAATCACTGGCAGCTTTAGCATCGCTTGACTGACTGTCCACAGCACACTCAGCACCGTAGCACCACTGCCTAAAATCAGTAAATTCCAGAAGGCGCGAGGGTGATTTTTGACTGCTGCTTGCCAGAAATTCCACGATCTTTGGGAGACCACTACTAACTCAGCCCACGATCCCGGTTGAGG